>DATIMO010000232.1:0-4497 GCA_035475215.1 Acetobacteraceae bacterium
AACCTTCGATCAGCTCCCAGCCGAGCATCATGGCGTCCGCATCGTAGGCGCGCACCGCAAGGGTGCGGATGCGCAACTGCTCGGGCACCTGATCGACCGCATCAAATGTGGTTTCGCCGTTGCGCACATAGACGGCGAACCGCATGCGATAGGGGGATCGGACGGGATGATGTTCGTAATTCACCAGCAGCAGTTCATCGCCGGGCTGGGAGTCGGTCAGGCTGACGCGGCACGGATAGCCGGGGATTCTGGTGTCGGCGATACGGCGCACCACGTTGCGCTCTGCCAGTTCTTCGTTGGACATAGCGAACAGCGGGGCGAAATGCTCGGCCGGCAGGCCGATGATGCGAAAGCTCATGCTCGGTGCTCCTGGGTTCCAGGGGTGATGTAAACGGCCGGATGCGGCAGCGCCCTCCGGCCCTTGCGACGGTTCAAAAAGGGGGAGGTGGCGATGGCCACTTTTCATGATCTGCGTGCCCTGGTTTGCGGAATTGTCGCCTCTGTCATGCTCGGATCGCTGACGGCGCACGCCGCGGAAACGGCGAGTCCGTTCGGCTACTGGTCAACCGCGGATGGCCATGGCGTGATCGAAATCGCGCGGTGCGGTGACGATCTGTGCGGGCAGATTGTCGGGATCGACCGGCCGGCGAATGAGCCGATGCCGACCGATGTGCACGGGCGGCCGCAATGCGGGCTGCCGATCATCACCGATGCCCGCCCAACTTCGGACGGAAGCTGGCAGGGACGGATCACCGATCCGCGCACCGGCAGGACGTATCAGGCAAAACTATGGCTGGATGAGAGCGGACAGTTGCATCTGCGCGGCTTCATCGGCACGCCGTTGCTTGGGCGGACGCAAGTCTGGGATCGCTATGCGGGCCGTCTGACGCCGGGCTGCGGGTTGGCCTGACGGCGGTTTGGTCGGCTACGCTTGGCGATGGCCAGACATCGCTGGCAAGGTGAACAGTGCTGTCCGGCTGGTGGGGGGTCGATGCGGGTGCTCATCTGGGTTGCCGCCGCCCTGCTTCTGGTGACGGCATCACCCGTACCTGCCGAGAACTGGGCCGACAACCACGATTCCATTACGATGCAGCCGGAATACCAACGCTCGAAGGCCATCTGCCGCAGCCTGAAGCGAATGCCACCACTGCCGCGGGCGACCGCGCCCACCGATGCCACGCCTTCGCACAAGAACCGCAGTTCCGAGGCGCTGTATTACGGAATCGGCGTGCCGCCCGATCCATCCCGCGCCCTGCAACACGCGCTGCGCGAGGGAGCCGCCCCCGGGGATGGCGCCACGTTCTCCGGCGACGTCATGCTGATGACCATCTACGCGAATGGCGTCGGCGCGCCACGCGATCTCGACCGCGCCATTGCCATTGCCTGCAACCTCGACGGCGCTCCGGCCGAGATGGACGGGCGGGTCAATCATTTGGCGAAACTCAGGGATCAGCGCTGGGCAGGGCACGATTTCAGCTTCTGCGATGATATCACCAGCGGGTATGCGCAAGGACTGTGCGCCGCGCATGACGCGGCGATGGAAGATGCGAAGCGTGAGCAGCGGCTCTCCGCCGTGATGGCTGGCTGGAGCGACGCCGAGAAACGCGCATTTCAGCCGCTGGAACGGGCCGAGAAGGGTTACGCCGAGGCGCGCGCCGGCAACGAGGTGGATCAGAGCGGAACAGCACGCGCGGCCATGGCGATCGATGAGCAGCAGGACCAGGAAAAGGATTTCCTGGACTTGTTGCAAAGTCTGGAAACGGGCACGGTACCGGCGACGACGGGCAAGCAGGTCGATGCGGCCGACGCCGAACTGAACGCCGCGTATCAGCGGATACAGCACGTCAACAACACGGCGTCCTGGGGCACAGTGACCAAGGACGGCATCCGCATGACGCAGCGCGCGTGGCTGCGCTATCGCGACGCGTGGATCGCGTTCGCGCGGGTCCGGTATCCTCGCGTTGCGCCCGAAAGTCTGGTGGCGACGCTGACCGAGAAGCGCACGGCCCTACTCCAGGGGTCCCTGCAGTAGCAGCGGCCACGCGGATGTCACTTGCATGACGGTAGCATCGTGCTATTATCATGCAAGTGATATTCGGCAAGGCATCGGCCGACCATGCAACGCAAGCGCTTCGATGAAATGGCCTGCCCGATCGCCAGAAGCCTGGAGCGGGTCGGCGAGTGGTGGAGCATGCTGATCCTCCGCGACGCCTTTGCCGGGCTTTCGCGGTTCGACGAATTCCAGAAGAGCCTCGGGATAGCGCCGAACATGCTGAGCCGTCGGCTGGCCGCGCTGGTCGAAGCCGGCATGCTGGAGCGGCGCAGGTACAGTGCGCATCCGCCGCGGGACGAATATGTGCTGACGGATCGTGGCCGCGATTTTCGCTCGGTGCTGATGGCGCTGCTGGCGTTCGGCAACCGGCATTTCGCACCCGAGGGGGCGAGCGTCCTGATTGTTGACGCCAGTACCGGCGAGCCGGCGGAGCCGATCCTGGTCGACCGCCATTCGGGCCGGCCGCTGATTGAGCCCGCGTTCAGGGTTGCTGCCGGCCCGGCGGCGACCGCTGCGACGAAGCAGCGCCTGGCGAGGCGGATAAACCGATGAACGTCATGGTTGCCGGCCGGCCGGCGGAGCCCGCGCTGGTACCGGCCCCGCTGACCGTGGCGATGAGCCCACGTACGCGGCGGTTGCTGCATGGCCCTATCATTCCCACGCTGCTGTTGCTGGCCTGGCCGAACGTGCTGGTGATGATGGCGCAGGCTTCGACCGGGTTGATCGAGACCTGGTGGGTTTCGCGCCTCGGCACTGACGCGCTGGCGGGCATGGCGTTGGTGTTTCCCGGTTTCATGATGATGTCGATGCTGTCGGCGGGTTCGATCGGCGGCGGCATTTCCTCGGCGGTTGCGCGTGCGCTTGGCGGCGGCCGGCGTGATGACGCGGACGCGCTGGTGCTGCACGCCATCCTGATCAACCTCGCGCTTGGTCTGCTGACCTCGGCGCTGTTCCTGGTCTTCGGCCGGCAGATCTACGGTGCGATGGGCGGAGAGGGTGACTCGCTGAATGCTGCATTGGCGTATTCCAACGTGGTGTTTGCCGGCAACGTGCTGGTGTGGCTGATGAATGCGCTGGCGAGCGTGATCCGCGGCACCGGCAATATGCTGGTGCCATCATTGGCGATCTGCGCCGGCGTGGTTTTGCTGGTGCCGTTGTCGCCGTTGATGATTTTCGGATTCGGGCCGGTGCCGGGGTTGGGTATTGCCGGCGGCGGCGGGGCGGTAGTGCTGACGACGACGCTGATGATATCGGTGCTGGCGTGGTACATGCTGTCCGGGCGCTGCGTGGTGCAGCTTCGCCGAGCGCGGTTGCGCTGGGACATGTTCGCCGACATTCTGCGTGTCGGTGCGGTGGGCGCGGTCAGCACGTTGCAGACGACATTGACCGTGGCGATGACGACGGCGCTGGTCGGCACGGCCGGTGGTCCGGATGCAGTCGCCGGGTACGGCACCGGGGCGCGATTGGAATATCTGCTGATCCCTCTTGTGTTTGGGCTGGGCGCGCCGATGGTGGCGCTGGTCGGCACCAATATCGGTGCCGGTCAGCGACGACGGGCGCTGCGGATTGCTCTGCTCGGCGGTGCACTGGCGTTTGTATCGACTGAAACGATCGGGGTGGTGGCGGCGATCTGGCCGGCGGCGTGGCTCGGTTTGTTCGACAGCAACCCGCGCATGTTGGCGACCGGCTTTGCGTATCTGCACCATGTCGGGCCGGCTTATGGGTTCTTTGGAATGGGGCTGGCGCTGTACTTCGCTTCTCAGGGCGCCGGCCGGTTGGCCTGGCCGTTGCTGGCAGGGCTGATCAGGATGACGGTCGCGGTGGGCGGAGGTTGGGCGGTTCTGACGGCGACGGGGTCGCTTTCCTGGGCACTTGCGACTTTGGGCGTGGCACTCGTGGCTTATGGAACGATGCTGGCGATTGCTGTCGCATCGGGCGTGTGGTTTCGTCATCGCGGACCGGTTTGACCCCTCCCCGGCCCCTCCCCCCGGTCGTTTCGACAGACGGGCAGCAAAGCAAGAAAGTTAAACCACGGAGACACGTAGGCACGGAGAAGCAATCATGCGCTTCGCACCCCCAAGTCCCGCGAGCCAGCACAGCCATCGCGATATGTGACGGGCCCGACTGGAGCACTCGAGAGATCGATTTCCGACAGTGCCCGTTACGAGTCGGGATAGTCTTTGGCGCGTATGCGCGAACGCGGGTATCCACGGGATTCACTGGAATGCGTAGAGATTTCTGGTTTCCCGCGTTCGCGGGAATGACGGCAGTGGGTCAATGTTATCGCCGATTGGTATTATATTATACCAGCGGGCCTGTCCGATGACCGCTTTCGACCCAAACTCGCCGATCAATGCCGCGCTCGTGCTCTCTGATTGCAGACACTGGTTCAGCAACGTAGCGTGTTGCAAGCAGTAGAGGGGGCTATGGTGGGGTGGGTCAAA
>DATIMO010000233.1:0-7864 GCA_035475215.1 Acetobacteraceae bacterium
ACCACGCCGCCGGTGATGAATACGAACCGCGTCATGGGCAGTTGATATAGGAACCCGACTCGGGCGACAGGAAGTCCATCCTTCAGACGGGCGCTATGCGCGCCCTGCCGGTCAGTGTGGGACCGAGCCTCCGGCCGGTTCGGCTGGTGCCGGTGCGGGCGGCGAGGTTGAATTGGTCTGCGGCGGGGCAGGAGCCGAAGCCGGGTTGGGCGAGGTCTGCGGCATTGCCAGGATCGAGTTGCCGGCGCCGGAGGTGCCCCGGTTCAGCACCGCCATGCTCAGTGACAGGCCCAGGAATACGGCCGCCAGGATCGCTGTGGTCCGGGTCAGCAGATTGGCCGTGCCGCGGCCGGACATGAAGGCGCCCATTCCCTGAGACGATCCGATGCCCAGGCCACCGCCCTCGCTGCGCTGGATAAGCACCACGCCGATCAGCGCGATAGTGACGAAGACGTGCACGACCATCAGGATTGCCATCATCGGCGGGGAGTGATCCTCGGCATCCCCTCGCGTTATCGTAGAGGGGTCAGTGAAAACGGGTGTTGCGCGAAGCTCTTACTCCGCCCGTACGGAGCGGGCAATCGCCAGCAAATCGGCGCCATTCAGGCTGGCGCCGCCGACCAACGCGCCATTGACCTCTGCGACTGACAACAGCGCCGAAGCATTGGCCGGTTTCACTGATCCGCCATACAGCAGGCGTACCGCGCGACCCGCCTCACCAAATTGGCGGACCAGTTCTTCACGAATGAAGGCATGCATGGTGGCCACGTCCTGCAAGGTCGGCGTCTTGCCGGAGCCGATCGCCCAGACCGGTTCATAGGCCACGACACCGGCAAATCCCTTGGGCAGACTTCCGGAAAGCTGCCATCCGACCACTTCCGTCTCCTGCCCGCTCTGGCGCTGAGCTTCGGTCTCGCCCACACAGACAATTGGGGTCAGACCCGCTGCGACTGCCGCGATCGCCTTCTCACGTATCAACTCATCGGTTTCCCCATGGTCCTGCCGCCGTTCAGAATGGCCGAGAATGACCCAGCTTGCGCCGGCATCGGCGAGCATCGGAGCCGAGACATCGCCGGTGTGCGCCCCCTTGGGTTCCTGATGGCAGTCCTGCCCTCCCAGGAGTACCGGGGAGCCGCCAAGCAGGTGGGCCACCGCTTGCAGGTGCACCACAGGCGGGCAGACCAGCAAGTCGCAGGCGAGTCCGGCTGCACCATAGCGCACGCTGCCGGCCAGGGCCGTCGCCTCGGTGCGCAGCAGATGCATTTTCCAATTCCCGACAATCAGTTGACGCATTGTGCTTTCCTCCCCCTGGGTCTTTGCCACACATGGCATGGCGTCGGGCGCTGGCAAAACGTGGATGGCGCCCGTATGGTCCGGCACGCCTGACCGGGACCTGCCTGATGCTGACCGCCTTCCGTCGCTACCTTGAAACTTGGCCCGTTCGCCTGTTCTTCGGGATCATGGTGATCGCCTTCGTCATCTGGGGCGTCGGCGACGTCGTGCGGCAGATTGGCACCTCAACCTGGCTCGCCAAGGTGGGTGGCGAAACCGTCGAACCGCAGCGGTTCCAGGAGCAGTTCCAACGCGACATGTCGCAGGCGCAGCGCCAGCTTCCGCGCGGGCAGGACGTTACGCCCGAGCTGCGGCGCCAGGTCGCCGACCAGGCATTACAGCAGATTATTGGCCAAGTCGCGTCCGCCGATGAGCTCGCGCGGCTGCGGGTTGTGGTTCCAGACACGGCGCTGCGCCAGGCGGTGTTCAGCCTTCCGCAACTGCGTGGTCCGAGTGGCCAGTTCGATCGCGCGACACTGGATGCCTTGCTGCGTAACAACGGGCTGTCGGAGCAGCAGTTCCTCGCCCTGGTCCGATCGCAGCTCGCTGCCCAGCAGTTGATGGGCGCGGTCAGCGCTGGTGCCAGTGCGCCAGAGTTGCTGCGCCGAAAAGTATTCGATTTCGCGCAGGAGAAACGCTCCGCGCTGATGGTCGAGTTGCCGTTTGCTGCCGCGGCGGCCCCACCGGCCCCAGACGAGGCGGAGCTGCGCCGCTGGTATGACAATCACCCGTGGCTGTACGCGATCCCCGAGTTCCGCCGCATCAAGGCGGTGGTGCTGACGACACAGACTTTGGAAAAGACTCTTACTGCAACAGACGATGAACTGCGCGCGTACTACGACAACAACCGCGCATTGTATGTGGTGCCGGCCCGGCGCACGGTTCAGGTCGTTGTGCTGCATGATGAGGCGCAGGCCAAGGATCTGGCAACGAAATGGCAGGGCGGGACTGATTGGACCACCATCCAGCAGGCAGCCCAGGCGGCAGGCGGCAGCGCAGTGGAACTCGATGACACGACCGAAGCGGGCATTCCGGATCAGACCCTCGCGAAGGCTGCTTTTACGGCCGAACCAGACTCCATACCCGGGCCGGTGAAGACCGCGCTCGGGTGGGACGTGCTGAAGATCGTCAAGGCGACCCCAGGGTCCGAGCAGAGTTTCGAGCAGGCGAAACCGGAGGTTCGTGCGCACGTGCTCGCCGACAAGGCGGCGGCGCAAATCTACGAGGCGGCGAACAAGGCGGACGACATTCTCGGCACCGGCGTCGGTCTGGACAAGCTGTCGAGCGACATCGGCGCCGTTGGCGTTCAGGGCACGTTGGGCGCCGACGGGAACACAGCGGACGGCAAACCGGCGCCGATCCCGGGGCCGCCCGAGCTGCGCAAGGCGCTGGTGGAAGCGGCGTTCAAGACACAAGCGGGGCAGCCGCCGGCCCAGCTCACTGAGGTTCCGGCCGAGAAAGGCGCCTCCGCCTATTTTGCACTGACGGTCGAAAGCATCTCCCCTCCATCTGAGAAACCGTTCGATGAGGTAAAAGCGGAGGTCGGCTCCGACTGGACGGAAGCGGCCCGTCAGCGTGAGACAGAAAAATCTGCCGCCGCCTTGTTGACGGCGGTCAAGGGCGGGCAGTCGCTGGCCGATGCGGCCACTGTTGCCGGCGTGACGGCACGGCAGTCGCCACTGGTCAGCCGGGAGGCCCAGGAGCAGGGGATGCCGGCTGCGCTTCAGCACGTGTTGTTCGGATTGCGGCCAAAGGAGCCGGCCATGGTGCAGACGCCGGAAGGATTCGTCGTCGCCGTGCCGGACAAGATCGAGCAGCCTGATCCGAAGGACGATCCGGCCGCCTACAACAATATCACGACGGCGCTGGACCGTTCGATCGGCACCGATCTTGTCACTACCTTCAACCAGGCTCTGCGCGTGCGCGCCAATCCGCGCGTGAACCAGAGCGTGTTCGACAGCTTCGTCACCGCGCAGTAACTGCATCACCGATCCAGCGAGGAGACCCATGAACGCCGCCCTGCCGTCCAGCTTTGCCGGCTTCCGCACCAGCTATGACTCCGGCCGCGGCACGCTGGTCTGGTGGCGCGGCGTGGCGGACCTGGAAACCCCAGTCGCAGCATTCCTAAAACTCGCGCACGGGCGGCCCAACAGTTTCCTGCTGGAGAGCGTTGAAGGCGGCGCGGCGCGCGGCCGCTATTCGATCATCGGGATGGACCCGGACCTGATCTGGCGTTGCAAATCCGGGCGGGCGGAGTTGAATCGGCACGCCCGCTCGGCGCCGCACGCCTTCGTGCCGGAGGACACGCCAGCGCTGCAAAGCCTGCGCGCCCTGATCGACGAGACCCGGCTGGACGTGGCGGACGCGCTTCCGCCGATGTCGGGCGGGCTGGTCGGGTATTTGGGTTACGACATGGTGCGGCTGATGGAGCAGCTGCCAGAACAGAACCCGGACGAATTGGGCGTGCCCGACGCGCTGCTGATCCGCCCCTCGCTGTTTGCCATCTTCGATAACGTCAACGACGAACTGACGCTGGTGGCGCCAGTCTATCCAAGCCCGGAGATTCGAGCGACGGCGGCGTGGCAGTCAGCCGAGGCGCGCCTGACAGAGGCGCGGGCGGCGCTGGATCGACCGCTGCCGCATCCGGCCCCCGCCGTTGCCCTGCCGGCTTTGCCGGCGCCTGCGTCCAACATAGCCGAACCGGCATTCCTGGCCGCGATTGGCCGCGCGAAGGAGTACATCACGGCCGGCGATGCGTTTCAGATCGTGCTCAGCCAATGCTTTTCGGCGCCGTTCGCGCTGCCGCCGTTTTCGCTTTATCGGGCGCTGCGGCGGATCAATCCGGCGCCCTTCCTGTTCTTTCTGGATTTCGGCGGCTTCGCCGTGGTGGGCTCAAGTCCGGAGATCCTGGTGCGACTTCGCGACGGTACCGTGACGTTGCGTCCACTGGCGGGAACGCGGCGTCGCGGCGATACGCACGAGGAAGACCAGGCCATGGAGGCCGAGTTGCTCGGCGATCCGAAGGAGCGGGCAGAACATCTGATGCTGCTCGACCTTGGCCGGAACGATGTCGGCCGTGTCGCCGAACTGGGCAGCGTCCGGGTGACGGAAAGCTTTGCCATCGAGCGGTTCAGCCACGTCATGCATATCAGCTCCAACGTGGAGGGTCGTTTACGCGACGATCTGGACGCGCTGGACGCCCTGGTGGCAGCGTTTCCCGCCGGCACGCTTTCGGGGGCGCCGAAGGTCCGGGCGATGGAGATCATCGAGGAGCTGGAGCCGACGCGACGCGGCATCTACGCCGGATGCATCGGCTATTTTGCCGCAAACGGGACGATGGACACGTGCATCGGCCTGCGCACGGCCGTCGTGAAAGACGGTCGTATGTATGTGCAGGCGGGGGCTGGGATCGTGGCGGATTCGGATCCGCCAGCCGAGCATGAGGAGTGCCGCCAGAAGGCGCGCGCCCTGTTCCGCGCTGCGGAGGAAGCTGTTCGATTTGCAGCCGGCAAGCAGGGCGGAAGCTGACGCAAGTCATTACGCTCCTGGTGGCGGGCTCCGCTCCGTGATGCCAGAGGATGTTGTGCCGCGCCGCGGCCGCACCTAGACCATGATTGCTTCAAGTTGAAGCAGTCATGGTCTAGCCTTCTTTGTTTGAGAGCGTGATTCACGCTTTCGGACGGGTCCGCCTCAAGCGATCACGCTCTATCCCATCCGTCGGCGGGCAAACGCCAGCACGGACTCCAGACGCCCTGTCGCGGCGCGAATTGAACCGAGGATCTTTGCCTCGGGTGAGTCATCCGGCGCTCCCACGGTCAGCCAGAGCAGAATGAGCAGACCGCAGTATGTCACCGCACCGGCAGCAATTTCCAAGGCAAAACGCAGCATGGCGCCGAGCGCCGCCGGCGGGGCACGCAATCGGTCGGCGACGATCAGCACCACCCCGCCCATAAGCGCCGCCGCAACCGGCGGTCGCCACAGCACCGGCAGCGCGGTTCGCCAGCGCATATGCAGCATGGATCGGAGCTGGAAGTTCCACAGCACCGAATTTGCCAGCGCCGTAACCAGCATCGCCAGCATCGCGCCACGCAGCCCATCTTCCATCATCCACCAGATCGTCACTGGCACCCGGATGGCGATACTCAGGTAGTACGTGATGGTGTAGGTCTTCTGCCTGTTGAGCGCCATCATTACGGTATGCGTGTAGTGCCCGGCCGCGTCAAACATCTGATAGAGCGCGATGATCGGCAGCAACGGGATCACCGCAGTCCATTTGGGACCAAGAAAGACGGCAGTGATCTCCGGCGCGGTGGTCGCGACGCCGATCGTCAATGGCACAATGATCAGAAGTTGAACCGAAAACCCGCTGATGACGCTGCGGCGCAGTTCGTCGATGTTGTGATAGATTTTGGAGAACGCGGAATACACCGGACCACGGATTGGCGCGGCGATTTCGGTAATCGGCAAAGCGGCGATCTGCTTGCCGACCTGATACAGCCCGACATCAGCCATCCCGAGATAATGCCCGACCACGAAGTTCATGAGTTGCAGGTCCGTCAGCAAACAGATATTGCCGAGGAATAGCCACTTCGAGAAATGAAGCAGATCACGCCAGCCCGCCAGCGAAAACCGCGGACGGTGACGCGCGACAACGTAGCTTGCCGGTATGGTAATGAACTTGTTGATCGTGTTGGCGAGCACAAGTATCCAATAGTTTTGCATGAAAATCGCCAGTACCAGTATGATCAGGAAACCTTGGATTTTGCCCCACAACATGAATAGTGTGATCATTTCAAAACGCATGTCGCGCTGGTAATCGATCAACCGCACGTTCTGCAACGAATTCAGAAAGGCGTTACCTGCGATCACCCACATCAAAGGCTGGATGCGCGGTTCATGCATGAAGTCAGCCTGCCAACCCGCAGTGGCCACCAGGCACAAGGCAATGAAAATCCCGCGAAAGATGCCTAGCGTCCAGGCGGTATCGTAATGCGCCGCCTGTGGCGCGCGCATTCGTATGATCGCCATGTTGAAACCAGTCGCGGTCAGCAGGTCGAAGATCGGATAGATCGCCTGCGCCAACGCCACGATCCCAAAGTCCGACGGAGACAGAATGCGAACCAGCACCAGCGTGCTGACGACGCCGATCAGGCGCATTCCGAGCCGTGCACCCACCATGTAAATGGATGAAATGACCATCCGCCTGCCGAGCCGGGAAGACGGCCCGCTGCCTTCGACAGTCATCACAGCTTTCTCGTTAGCCGGAAGTTCAGGAACTGGCGTCATGCTGCGGGTGAGACGATCCGTCGGAGGGGGCGGCATAACATGCCTTTGCCGAAACTCAACATGATATTGTCGGGCGATGTCGTGCGTTGCCTGAACAGACGTCGGCATGCACACGGATTGGCGAGGCATCCGCAGGTCATTCATCACCGTGGATGCGAGCACACGCAAATTCGCTTTACCCGCGGCGGCGATCCCGCCTATCACCCGGCAATCATCGATAGGGCAGGAGCTTGTGCGGCCATGACGTTCGACCGGCTGCTGATGATTCTCGGGGCGCCACGCTCCGGGACGAGTTGGCTCGGCAAGATCTTCGATAGCCATCCGGATGTGTTGTACCGGCACGAGCCTGATTTGGCGCTATGGGACCGCCGGCTGCCATTTCTGATCCCGCAGGATCAGGTCCACGCCTATACCGCCATCGCCAGGGACTACGTCAATCGGCTACTAAGCACCCCAACGCTCAAATCATCCGGTCAACTTCCGAGTTTCCCGAAGAGCTATCACGCCCCGCCATTGGAATTGCTGCGAACGGCCATGATCCACGGATTGCGATGGGTCGAGGCGGCCAGCGGTGCCCGAAGAATGCGGTCATTTCCGATACCTGACCTGATATCGCCGGCACATCGGTCGAGCCTTCGCATTGTCGTGAAATCGATCAGTGCGCGGGGGCGGGCCAGGGTGTTCATGGAAGCGCTACCTGGCATGCGGGCGATTTTCCTTATGCGCCATCCCTGCGGCCAGGTTGCTTCCACGCTGCGCGGAACCCGACAGGGCAAATTCAATACCGGCGTATTCGTTCGAGACGTCCTGGCCACGCCAGGCGCCAGCAAATACGGCCTGACAGACCAGCGACTGAGCGCGGCATCCGATGTCGAACAACTGGCGTGGCACTGGGCAACAATGAATGAACTCGCAGCCGAGGCAATGGCAGATCCGAATCGGGCGCGGATTGTCCGCTATGAAGACATTTGCCGCGGCCCACTTGAGCACGCACGTGAGTTGTTCGCGTTCAGCGGGCTAGATTGGAGTCAGCAGACCGAAGCGTTCATCGAACGAAGCACGCACTATAGCGGAACCGAGAAGTACTACAGCGTTTTTCGGAACGCTGCTGCCGCAGCCGAGCGCTGGCGCACCGAACTCAGCAACGCTGATCAGCGTGTGATCATGAATGTCGTCGCACAGACCTCATTAGCGCGGCTATGGGATGACGCTTCGGGACACGGAGGTATCGTCGGGCTATCGCCAC
>DATIMO010000234.1:0-7955 GCA_035475215.1 Acetobacteraceae bacterium
TTCAGACCACCTAAAACTTGGTCCTCAGATGCCGCCGCCCCGCTGGTCGCCGACGAAGCACGCGTGAAACCGGTATGGAAGCGCCTGGCCGCGCCGGCTGCTCGGAACCGACGGGCCGACTCACGCGGTTGGTGGCATGAACTCGACGCTATAATCCGCGCGGGTCCAGCGCGTCTCGCAACCCGTCGCCCACCAGGTTGAATGACAGCACGCAGAGGAAGATTGCCAGGCCCGGAAACACCGCCAGCCACGGCGCCTGCGACAGGAATTGCTGCGCCGCGTTCAGCATCGACCCCCAGGACGGCAGCGGCGGTTGCTGTCCAAGCCCAAGGAAGGACAGGCTCGCCTCCGCGATGATCGCCTGCGCGATGGAGAGCGTGCCCTGCACCAGCACCGGCGGAACGATGTTGGGCGCCACATGCCGCAAGGCGACCCGCCAGGCCGGATTGCCGATCGCCCATGCCGCTTCGACATAATCGTGGCTCGCGGCGTCCATCGTGGCCGCGCGTGCCACGCGCATGAAGCGCGGCGCGGTGCTGACGCCAATCGCGATCATCGCATTGGTCAGGTCCGGCCCCAGGAACGCGGCCAGCGCGATCGCCAGGATCAGGAACGGACAGGCCAGCATCGCATCGACGATCCGGCTGAGCACCGCGTCGATCACGCCGCCGGCAAACCCCGCGAGCAGCCCCGCCGGCACGCCGATTCCTCCGGCGATCAGCACGGAGACGACGCCCGCAAGCATCGATGCGCGGGCGCCGAAGATCACCCGCGACAGCACGTCGCGGCCGAGTTCGTCGGTGCCCATCCAATGCGCCCAGCTCGGCGGTTTGCGGATCGCCAGCCAGCTTGTTGCGATCGGGTCGTATGGCGCGATCAGCGGCGCGAAGACGGCCAGCGCGACGAATGCGGCGATCACGACCAGGCCAAGGACGGCAGCGGGTCGGCCGACGAAGCCCCGGATGGCAATGCGTGCAGGGCTTTCGACGATCAGGGCGCCGGCGGTGGTGACGCTCATTGGACCCGAGCCGACCCAGGCGCTGCGTCAATTGCTGCGAACGGGTGCAGGACGCCGTCAATTCCGCTGACCAGAGTGGCGGATGAAAGATCTCCCTTCGACAGGATCATGCCGGCCCGGCAAAGCCGGTCGCGCTGCCCGGCGGACAGGATCGCCGATGTGAGTACAATGATCGGGATATCGGCGAGTTCGGCATCACCAGTGACCCGGTCGAGAAATTCGTACCCACTCATCCCCGGCAGGTTGATATCCAGCAGGACCACATCGGCGTGATTGCTGCGAAGATGCTCCAGCCCGTCTTCTCCGGAAGCGACCGCGGACAGATTATAGCGGCCGCGGGGCAGCAATTGCCGCACCAGGTAGCGTGCCACCTCTTCGTCCTCGATAAGCAGAACCCCGGTCGTCGGCTGCCGTCCGGTCAGCCGGTCGAGAAGATCGATCAACTCCCGCTGCTGGAGCGGTTTCATCAGGCACCCGTCGGCACCGAGGTGCACGAACCTGCTTTGCTCTTCTGCTGCAGCGACAGCGATCATGGGAATGTCCGCTTCTGCATTCCGGATTTGCAGCAGCAGTCGACAGCCCTCTTCTCCGGTCACATTCAGCAGGGTGGCAGCGGGCTGGACCCTGCGCAACATATCAAGTGTCTGCCGCGCCGAGTCGGTGGCTACGGGCTGGTAAGGCGACGCTGCGAGCATCCGTCCGATGCGTGCGACGTCAGCCGGATCGCCTCCGACCACGAGTACAGGGGCCGTTCCCGGCTGCACTGCGTGCTCTGCGGGGGCGTCAGCCGGTTCCTGGGGTGCGGCATACCGCCGCGGGACAGTCAGCGTAAACACTGAACCTTGGCCCGGTATGCTCTCGACCGCGATGCGTCCGCCCAACAGCTTCGCGAGCTTTTCGGCCAACGGCAATCCGAGGCCGCTCCCCTTGACTTTCGTCTGAAGCGGGTGCGCGACCTGCCCGAATTCCTGGAAGATCAATTCCAGGTCGTGCGTGGCGATTCCGATACCCGTGTCGCGTACGCTGAATATGATCGTGTCGGCCTGCGGGTCGGCGCTGACGGCAAGGCTGACCTCACCGCGTTCGGTAAATTTGATTGCATTGGATATCAGATTGCGCAGAATCTGCGAGACCTTGGCCTCATCGGTTTCAAGCAGCGGAAGGTCTCCGGGTTCCTCGAACAGCAGGGCGACCGAATCGCCGATGAGCAGCGGGCGAAGCATGCCGCGCAATACGCCAAACAATCCCGCTGCGGCGAACTGAGAGACAACCACTGTTGTCTTGCCGGATTCCACTCTGGCGAGATCCAGCAGGTTGTCGACCAGTTCGGTCAGACCCTCGGCAGCCTTGAGGATGAACCGGACCTGCGTTTCCTGCGCAGCGGTCAGTTCGCCTTCGCTGCGCTGGAGCAGCAGATTCGACAGGGCCAGGACCGAATTGAGCGGGGTCCGGAACTCGTGGCTTGTATGGGAAAGGAATTTGGATTTGAGCTGATCGGCAAGGTTCAGGCGTTCGGCGCGATCTTCGAGTTCAGCATAGAGCGCGACCACACCACGATTGGTGTCCTGGAGTTCCTGGTTGAGGCGCTCAAGTTCCTCCTGACGCCGATTCATTTCGTCCATCTGCATCAGGATTTGCTGATTTTGCCGCCGGATTTCGGCCATGGCATCGGCTGTGCCATCGGCAGAGAGGGCCTGGATGATCGCGTGCAGGATCGCGGGGGTGATGGGCGGCGCACTGGTGGGTAGTTGCTTGGCGAGACGAACCGTGGTGCCGGCGCCCGGCCGGGTGCTGATGTCCACATGGTCCATCAGGCGTTGCGCCCCGAGCAGACCCATTCCCATCCCGGACATGGATTTCTGCGCGCCGCTGAGAACCGCCGGCAAATTGGCGATGCCCGGCCCGCGGTCGCGGACGAGGATCGTAAGGTTGTTCAACGCCACCGCACCCGTCAATCGGAACTCGACCTGGCCGTGCCTTGCATATTCTAGGGCGTTGCGGGCAACTTCCGAGACCGCCGTGGTGATTCGGGTCTGGTCCTGGGTATCGAAGCCGATAATCTCAGCGAGGCGACGCGCACGTTGCCGGACCAGGACGATGTCCCGTTCCTGATCGATAGCCAGCCGCAGCAGTGCTGCATCCATCGCAGCAGCCTACAGTACTGCCCGAATTGCAACCACCGTCGCGTCATCGCGGCCGCGCCGAAAGTCCCGCAGCAGCACCCCTGCAATCAGCGATGGGTGCTGAGCGATCAGGCCCGGATAGGCCGCCAGGTCCCATCGGCTCGTCAATCCGTCGGAATGCAGGATCACCAGCGGATCGGCGCTGAACGGATAAGTGAATTCGCGAATGCGTGCTGCGACGTGACCCGCCGTGCCGTTATGCGACACCATATGCTTGGCGACGCCGTCGCTGACCAGCAGACCGCTGATATTGCCGATACCGGCATAGCGGACAAGTCGCGCGGAGGCGTCGATGCGTGCCACTGCCAGGGCCGCCCCGCGCGTCGCAGCCAGGGCGCGGTGCATGCTTTCAATCAGATGTTCGCAATCTTCTTCCACGTTGGCGTGGAATGCCGCGACCGCGCAATTCGCAGCCCGTGCCGCTTCGGGACCGTGTCCCGCGCCATCGACCATCAGAAGCGTGCGGCCGGCCTGCGCATAGGCCAAGCACCAGCTATCGCCGGAGATCCTTTCACCGGGGAAGGGCGCCGCTGCGACACCGCACTGGGTTTTCGGCCCCGGCCCTGGCGGGCTGATGGTAAATCGGGCCATGATCGCGGTGCCGGCCCCCGGTCGCGAGTAGATGCGCATCTGGTCCGCCTGCCGGGTGATGGCCCCCAGACCTCCTCCCGGTGTACCGGCAGTGGAATAGCCGTCGCGCATGCAACGCTCGACGTCCGCCATGCCGGCCCCGCGATCGAGCGCCAGCAACTCGAGCCCCATCCCGTCTTCGTCTTCGAAGCGTGCTGCCAGAATTTCGCCGCCCCCACCGTGGGTGAGCAGGTTTGTAGCCAATTCCGTGGCTGTCAGCGCGGCCTGCGCTGTTCGATTCTCGGACAGGCCGATGCCGCGGGCAAACGTGCTCACCTGTCGTCGAGCTTCGGCAACCTGGCTGGTATCGGCGACAATGGTGATCACGTCAGATCCATCGACCGAGAGTGACGACGGTACCGCGCCCGGGCGTGGATGTAATCTCAAATTCGTTGGATAGCCGTCTGGCGCCGCCCAGCCCGAGCCCCATGCCCCCAGCGCTCGTGTAGCCGTCGGCCAGCGCCTGTGAAATGTCGGCTATTCCAGGGCCTTGATCGACAAAGGTGAGGCGCACCCCACGTCGCGGCCCTTCACGCAGCACTTCGATCCTCAATGTCCCGCCGCCGCCATGGTCCACCGTGTTGCGGGCGATCTCGCTTGCGGCGGTGACGATCTTTGTCTGCTCGACAAGACTGAAGCCGGCGGCTATGGCATGCTTCCGGACAGCCTGCCGCGCCCTGACCACGTCATCGGAGCTGCGCACCGGCATGTTTTCAGATTTTTCGACGGGCATCTGGACGCTGGTTGGCGTCGATCGCGCCGCGAATCAGCGCCAGCCCCTTGTCGACATTCAGAGCCGTTCGCACGCCGGTCAGGGCCAGGCCTAATTCCACCAGCGTGATGGCGACCTCTGGTCGCATACCCACCACCACGGTGACTGCGTCGAGAACGCGTGACATCGCGGCAATGTTGTTGAGCATGCGACCTATGAACGAATCCACCAGATCCAGAGCGGAGATGTCGATCAGCACGCCGCGTGCGCGGTCTTCAACGATGCGACGGGTCAGATCGTCCTGCAACGCGAGCGCCAGTTGGTCATGCATATCGACCTGAATGGATACCAGCAGGCAGTCGGCGATCCGCAGGATCGGTATTTCCCCCATTCACTATGATCCCTGCTCGGCCGGTCTGCTCCGATCGACAATTGCCTTGCCCGTGCGGCGCAGCGCCAACCCCAAAGCATCGGCCATCGTCGCCTTCGACACGACGTTCAGTTCAAGACCGAGATGGACGATTGTCTGTGCGATCTGCGGGCGGATACCGCTCAGGATGCAATCGGCTCCCATCAGGCGGGCCGCCGATACGGTTTTTATCAGGTGCTGCGCGACCAGGGTATCGACCGTCGGAACCCCAGTGATGTCGATGATGGCGATTTCGGCGCCGGAAGTCACGATCCGCTGGAGCAGGCTTTCCATGACGATCTGGGTGCGCGCACTGTCGAGCGTGCCGATCAGCGGCAGGGCCAGGATGCCTTCCCAGAGTTCGACGACGGGGGTTGACAGTTCCAACAGCTCCTGCTGTTGGCGACCGATGATTGCTTCCCGTGTCGTTTGATAGGCTTCGACCGTGTAGAGCCCGAGGCGATCCAGCAGACGCGTCGCGTTCCATGTTTGCTCGGCGAGCTGATCTGGATTCCGGCCCAGTTCGCGCCGCAGCAGTTCAAACAACGGTTCCTTGAGCGAGAAGACGAATGTGGCCGTCGCCCCGGCGCTGTAGCCCTGGGTGGCCCGGGCCTGCGAGACACTGTCCAGCAGTTCCCGCATTGGCGCCCAGTCCGGTCCGGTGATGTCATCCGACTGCCCGGCCTCCGCGCTGCGCCGCAGTTCGTGCAGAAACTGCCGGGAATATTCGACCATCTGGGTGCGGCGGGCCGGATCGACGCCCCTGGTTTCAACTTGCTGCTGAAGCCCGATCCAGTCCGCGAGGAGACTGTCATTGTGCTTGCCGATCAGCGCGAGCGCCACGCTCTGGGTCTCAACCATTGGTTCCGTCCTTCCCCGCAGCATGCACCGGTCGCGATTAAGTGCGCGCCCATAGTGCTGACCCGAGGGTTCAACGCAAGACCGATTACCAAGTCTCTGGACCAGGGTGAGGGCCGAGCGTATAATGGTGCCGATTGAAGAAGATTGGCCTTTTCAACCGGGGTGGAGGTGATGGCCTCAGCGGCTGATCCGGGGACACGGAGCCACAGTGGCCCTGCGGATATGTCTCTGAAGAGACATGTCCTTCTGGTGGAGGATAATGTTGAATTGGGGCAGACCCTTGGGCAGGTGCTCCGCCGAGCAGGGTTTGGCGTGTCAGTCGCGTCGGATTTCCGATTGGCGCTGCAGGTGCTGGAAGCGCCGCATCCGCTGGATCTGATGCTGACCGATATCGTGATGCCGCGCAGCGTCAATGGGCTGGCACTGTCGCGCATGGCCCGGATGCGCCGGCCTGACCTGAAAGTGATTTACATAACTGGCTTTGATATTCCCGAAGCGGAAAAGGAGGCGTTCGGGCCGGTATTGAGGAAGCCGGTCGATGGCGCGGCGCTGGTCACGGAGATCGAGCGCGCGCTGGCCGGGTAGAGGGGCTGTCGCGTGTTTTTTGATGGTAATTATGCGCCCCGCAGGCGGGGATTGATGACGACGTAAAGAACGTCGGCGATCAGATTGAGCGCCACGTACAGGAACGCGGTCACCAGCACGACGCCCTGGACCACCGGGTAGTCTCGGTTGAAAACGGCATCGACAATCAGCTTGCCGAAACCGGGGATGCTGAACACCTGCTCGGTCAGCACCGCGCCGGACAGCAGGGTGCCGAGTTCCAACGCCCCCAACGTCACCACCGGGATCAACGCATTGCGCAGCGCATGGCGGGTGATCACGACCAGTTCGGCCAGACCTTTGGCGCGCGCAGTGCGCACATAATCCTGGCCGAGCGCGGTCAGCATCGCGCTACGCGTATGTCGCATCAGGATCGCCGCGATCGCGTTGCCCAGCACGAAGGCAGGCATGATGGTTGTGGCGAGGGACTGCACCCAGTCCTGCGTCAGCGGCACATAGCCCGAGGGCGGCAGCCAGCCGAGATGGACCGACACCAGCAGGATCAGCATGATGCCGAGCCAGAAGGTCGGCGTCGATAGTCCGGCCAGACCGATCGCGTTGGCGATGTAGTCCCAGGCGCGGTTGCGCTCCACCGCGGCGATCACGCCTGCCGGCACGCCGATCAGCACCGCGATGATGAACGCCATGCCGCTGAGTTGCAGCGTGACCGGCAGCTTCTCCTTCACAAGCTGCGCGACGGGTTCACGGTTGCGCCACGAATAGCCCAGGTCGCCGTGTAGCAGCTTGCCCAGCCAGTGCACGTATTGCACCGGCAGCGGGCGATCGAGCCACAGCTCGGCGCGGATCTGCGCAATCGCCTGCGGATCCTGCTCTTCCCCGGCAATCACCCGGGCAGGATCGCCGGGCATGAGCTGCTGGAGCAGGAAGACAAGGACGCTGACCAGCAGCAGCGTCGGGATGATCTGGGCGATGCGAACGCCAAGCAGGCTGCGCACGCTATTTCTCCATCTGCAGGCCCTGAAGCCGGATCATGCCATCCGGAACCGGATTGAAGCCGGTCAGCTTCGCGGTCATGCCGACCGTGTTCTTGCCTGTGTAAAGATAGATGACCGGCAGGTCCTGCCGCTCCTGCTCCCACATCTTCTTGTACAGTGCTTGCCGCTGCTCGACGTCGGTGATGGTGCGGGCTTCGTTCAGCGCCTGATCGACGACCGGGTTAGCGTAGCCCGACACGTTGTTGCGCTGCCCGCTATGCAGGAAGGCATAGGTGTTGCCATCGATATCGACGCGGCCGGACCAGCCGATCTGATAGGCCTCGAAATTGCCGTCATACGACTGCTGCAACGAACTCGCGAATTCGGTCGCCTGGATCTTGACGTCGAATCCTGCCTCGGACGCCATCGATTGGATCACCTGGGCGACCTGGAGCTGGTCTGGATTGTTCGGCACCATCAGTTGCACCTGCACCGGCGGCTTCACGCCGGCCTGTTGCAGCAGTGCCTTTGCCTTCGCCACGTCGCGCGGCGGCGGCTGGATCGACGGCACATAGAACGGGGAGCTCTTCGTGACCGCCTGCGC
>DATIMO010000235.1:0-5601 GCA_035475215.1 Acetobacteraceae bacterium
TGGCGGCGGCGGTACCAACGCCGTTGACAACATGATCACTGCGAACCTGCAGGGCGTGGAGTTCGTGGTTGCGAACACCGATGCGCAGCAGCTTATGCACAGCCGCGCCGATCGCCGCATTCAACTTGGACCACATATCACGCAAGGGTTGGGTGCCGGCGCTAAGCCGGAGATCGGCAAGGCCGCCGCCGAGGAAGCCGCCGACGAACTGTATCGGCATCTGGATGGCGCGCACATGGTGTTCATCACCGCCGGGATGGGTGGCGGCACGGGCACCGGCGCGGCTCCGGTCATCGCGCGGATGGCGCGCGAACGGAATATCCTGACGGTCGGCGTGGTGACCAAGCCGTTCTCGTTCGAAGGCACGCGCCGCGCACGCGCTGCTGATCAGGGTATCGAAGAGCTGCAGCAATATGTCGACACGCTGATCGTCATCCCAAACCAGAACCTGTTCAGGATGGCGAATGATCGTACCACCTGGAAGGAAGCCTTCAAGATGGCCGACCAGGTGCTGTACATGGGCGTGCGCGGCGTCACCGATCTGATGATGGCGCCTGGCTTGGTGAATCTCGATTTCGCCGATATCCGCACGGTGATGGCCGAAATGGGCAAGGCCATGATGGGTACCGGCGAAGCGGACGGCGAGAATCGCGCCATCCGTGCCGCCGAAGCCGCCATCAGCAATCCGCTGCTGGAAGACACATCGATGGCCGGTGCGCGCGGGTTGCTGATCAACATCACCGGCGGCGACGACATGACGCTGTTCGAGGTCGATCAGGCCGCCAATCGCATCCGCGAGGAAGTGGACGAGGACGCCAACATCATCTTCGGCTCGGCGATTGATGATGCGCTGGCCGGGCGCGTACGCGTGTCGGTCGTTGCAACCGGTATCGACACGCCGATGAAGGCGGAGCGGCAGCGGCCGCATCTGGTCGCGGTCGGCGGCACGGCGGGTCCGGTTCCGTTCCCGGCGGTCGCCGGAATGGCGAATGTGTCGACGGCCGGACCGATGACTGCCGCGGGCACGGCTGCGCCAATCATGGCGCCGATGGGCCTGCGTCCGTCCGTGCCGCTGCAAGCGCAGCAGTCAGTGATGGCCGAGGCGGCGGCTGACCCGGTGATGGCGGAAGGTGCGCCGGGCTTGCACCCGGCCCCCGCGCGTGCTTCGGCATCGGCTGGCGCGGCGAAGTCCCGCGGCGGGCTGTTTGCGCAGCCGGTCGCGGAGCCGCCGGCCGCGTCGATGGCACCCGAACCGATGCGTCCCAGCCTGTTCGAGGCTGTTACGGGCGTGTTTGGACGTCGCCGGCCGGCGATCATGCAGTCCGGCGATCCCGCGGCGACCCGGGTTGAGCCAGTGATGGCGACCGAATCCCGCCCCGAACCCGTCCGCGCCTCGGTTCGTGCGGTCGTCGGCGAAGAAGCGGGAATTGAAATCCCAACTTTCCTGCGGCGGCAATCGTCCTGAGAAGCTGTCGATTGGAGTGTCGGAATGCCGCAGGATCAAAGGGTTAGGCGGTAACATTCAGCAATAAAGAGTGACTCGCGAATCGGGAGTTCCGGCCATAGCTTCGTCTCGCCAGCGGTCGTTTCATCGATCACCGGTTCGGGAACTCCGGAGGGCAGAGGCGAATGGACGGACTGCCAATCGACGCGCTGCGGCCAGCTCGGATTTGCCAGCAGACGCTGAAGTCATCTATCGGCTGCGTTGGGGTTGGCCTGCATACCGGCCTTCGGGTTGCTGTAACCTTACGACCTGCCGTTGCGGGTCACGGTATTGTTTTTCGCCGCACCGATCTTGGTCGCGAAATTCCGGCTCGATTCGATCGTGTCGTGGAGGCGCGGCTTTCGACTGCGGTGGTTCATCCGCACGACCCGGCCGCCCGTGTTGGGACCATCGAACATGTGATGGCCGCCCTTGCCGGGACAGGAATCGACAATGTCCTGGTAGAGCTGGACGGGCCGGAACTGCCGATCCTGGATGGTTCGTCGTCGCCGTTCGTGTTCCTGATCGACTGCGCCGGCATCGCCGAGCAGGACGCGCCCCGGCCGGTCATCGAGATGCTGCGCCGCGTCCGGGTTGCTGACGGCGACGCCTGGGTAGAGTTGCGCCCGGCTGCGGCCGACGGATTCCATATGGAACTGTCTATCGACTTCGCCGCCACGGCTATTGGACGGCAATCGGTCTCGCTCCGTCTGACGCCGGAAAGCTTCCGCCATCAACTATGTCGAGCCCGAACCTTCGCGCTCGCCGAGGAAATCGAGCAACTCCGGGCTGCTGGGTTGGCTCGAGGCGGCAGTCTGAAGAACGCTGTGGTGGTTGATCGGGACCGGATCTTGAATCCGGGTGGGTTGCGGATGGCCGATGAGTTCGCCCGACACAAGCTGTTGGATGCCGTGGGAGACTTGGCATTGCTCGGCGCTGGCATTCGCGGGCGTTTCCGGGCGCACCGGTCCGGGCATGCACTGAACAACCGATTGCTGCGCGCGCTGACGGACGAGCCGTCAAGTTGGCGCTTTGCCTCGGCAGAGGCCTTGTCCGCCGCCGCTTAGTCTGGCTTCGTCTGATATGAGAGCGTGATTCACCACTTTCCGACCGTTCCGCCTCAAGCGATCACGCTCTGGCGGGCGTGGCGCCGCCACGGAGCAATTGACGCCTCATGTCCGCGGACCGATCTGGAAACCCATGAAGCAACGGGCCGATCAATCGCTGGTCATGCGTGGCCTGGTGGAAAGCCGGGCCAGGGCGCAAGCGCTGATCCTGGCGGGTCTTGTCTTCAGCGGCGAGCGGCGAATCGAGAAAGCCGGCGAGTCGGTGCCCGCGGACGCGCCGCTGGACGTGCGCGGACAGGATCATCCCTGGGTCTCTCGCGGCGGTATCAAGCTGGAGCATGCGCTGACCGCCTTCGGGCTGTCACCGGAGGGACGCGTTTGCGTGGACATCGGTGCCTCGACGGGTGGTTTCACCGATGTGCTGCTGGCGCACGGTGCAGTCAGGGTGCATGCGGTGGATGTCGGGCATGGGCAACTGGCATGGAAACTTCGGAATGACGCGCGGGTGGCGGTGCACGAGCGTGTCAACGCGCGGCATCTGTCGGCGGCGGTGATCGCGGAACCGATCGGCGCATTGGTTTGCGACGCCAGCTTCATCGGATTGACGACGGTCCTGCCGGCGGCGCTTACGCTATGCCGCCCGGACGCGTGGGCGGTGGCACTGATCAAGCCGCAATTCGAGGCGGGTCGATCCGCAATCGGCAGCAAGGGCGTGGTGCGCGATCCAGAGGTTCACGCGGCAGTCTGCCAACGGATACGCACGTGGTGGTCGAGCCTTCCCGGCTGGCGGGTGCTTGGCATCGAACCAAGCCCGATCACCGGGCCAGAGGGCAACCGGGAGTTTTTGATCGGGGCGCTGCGGTCGGCAGAGTGACTGTCCCTCAGGACGCAAGCGCCGCAGCCGCCGCGCGCCGCAGCGCCGGCAACACCTGTTCGGCGAACCACGGGTTGCGGCGTTCCCAGGCATTGGTGCGCCAGGACGGATGCGGCAGGGGGAACAGCGATGGCAGGTTATCGCCGAAGCGCCGCACCCGTTCGGTCATCG
Organism: Acetobacteraceae bacterium; assembly: GCA_035475215.1. GTDB lineage: Bacteria > Pseudomonadota > Alphaproteobacteria > Acetobacterales > Acetobacteraceae > DATDIC01. The sequence continues at coordinate 3,596 of DATIMO010000235.1, forward strand.
CCCCGGGTCCGAGCGCGTCCACCTGCGCGTAGCTGCCGACCAGCAGCGTGAGCCGGATGCATGGCATCAGTGACAACAGCCGCGTGCGCCAGCGCGGGGCGCATTCCGGTCGCGGCGGTGCATCACCGCCATTCGGCAGCCGTCCAGGATAGCACAAGCCCATCGGAAGGATTGCCACCTGGCGTTCGTCGTAGAACGTCTCGCGCGACATGTTCAGCCATTGACGCAACCGGTCACCGGACGGGTCGTTCCAGGGGATACCTGTTTCGTGCACTTTGGTGCCTGGCGCCTGGCCGGCGATCAACAGCCGGGCGGTGGCGGAGACGCGGAACACGGGGCGTGGCCCCAGCGGCAGATCGCTGCAGGTTCGGCACTGCCGCACCTGCTTCGCCAGATGGTCCAGCCCCGGATGTGTCATCGCGTCGGCGGTCACTGGGCGGCAGCCGCCGCTTCCCGCCGCTCGGCGCTGTCCGCCTCGAACAGATCCATCAGTTCGGCGGCTGCCTGCTGCGTGCTCTGGATCAACTGCTGCTCGTCATGCGCGATCGCGTGGGTTTCGACGAGCCGGCGCTCATCGTGTTCGCGGAACAGTTCGATTGCCCGATGGGCCGAATCCGGCGGCACGTCGAGTTGCTCCAGCACCATTTCCGAAAGGCGCAAGCTGGAATAGAAGGTTTCACGAATGATTCCGGCGATGTCCAGGTCCATCAGCAGATGCGCGTGTCGCCGGTTGCGTGCGCGGGCGAAGATCGCAAGGTCGGGAAAGTGGCGTTTGGCCATCTCGGCCACTTGCAGCGTCTCGTCCATCTCGTCCAGTGCCACGACCAGCACGCGGGCCGTTTCGGCGCCTGCGGAACGTAGCACTTCTTCGCGCGCCGGGTTGCCGAAATACACCTTGCTGCCGAACCGCCGCACAACGTCCACTTGTCCGGGATCCTTGTCGAGCCCGGTGAAGGCGATGCGCTGCATGTGCAGCACGCGCCCGACGATCTGACCAAAACGACCGAAGCCGCAGATGATGACGGGCGCCACCGCATCGTCGATGATGTCGTAAACCGGCTCCTTGCGGGTTTCGAGCCGCGGGATGATCCAGGATTCGGATGCGGCGAACAGCACCGGCGCCACCATCATGGACAGCGCAATCACCACGGTGGCCAGATCGGCCTGCGGTTGCGCCAGCGCACCGCTGGCGACCGCCGCCCCGAACAGCACGAAGCTGAATTCACTGCCTTCCGGCAGCGCCAGACTGAATCGCAGTGCGCTGCGGACATTGCGGCGCTTGATCAGCCCGAGCACGAAGGCAACCGCGACCTTGGCCACGACCAGCACGAGCATGCCCACTACCACCGCGGCCGGGCGATGGATCACAAGCGGCAGATTGGCCGACATGCCGACCGAGATGAAGAAGAAGCCGAGCAGCAGGCCCTCGAACGGCTCGATATCCGCCTGCAGTTCGTGGCGGTATTCGGAATCCGACACCAATACGCCGGCCATGAAGGCGCCGAGCGACATCGACAGTCCGGCCCAGTGCGCCAGCGCCGCGGTGCCGACCACCAGCAGCAGGGCGGTGGCGGTGAAGACCTCCGGCGTTCGCGCGCCTCCCACCGCACGGAACAGCGGGCGGATCAGGAAGCTGCCGCCGACCAGGATGACGGCGATCACGGCCACACCTTTGGCCACGTCCCACCAGGGGACATGCGTCGCCGCGCCCGGGTTGGACAACAGCGGCACCAGCGCGACAAGCGGGATGAACGCCATGTCCTGGAACAGCAGCACCGCGAAGCTGTCGCGACCGGAGGTGGATGCCAGCAGGTTGCGCTCTCCGAGCATGGGCAGGACGATGGCGGTGGAGGACAGCGCCAGGCCAGCGCCCAGGACGATGGCGCCCGTCCAGGGCACGCCGGCAAGATGAGTAAGGATCGCCAGCACCGCAGTGCTGGGGATCATCTGGCCGAACCCAAGGCCGAACACCGCCTTGCGCAGGACCCACAGCCGGTGCGGGCGCA
>DATIMO010000236.1:0-2685 GCA_035475215.1 Acetobacteraceae bacterium
GCCTTGCGCTACGCCTGCCCGGGGCGGCACTGTCGATCCGCCATCTAAACGAAGGACCATGGCTGCAGTCACCCGAACCACCACCGAGCATGAGGTCGCGCGCCTTCTGGTCGAAGCGCTCAACCTTGAAATGCCGCCCGCCGAGATTCCCCCGGATGAGCCGCTCTTCGGGGACGGGTTGGGACTCGATTCCATCGACGCGCTCGAACTTGCGCTGGCGATTTCGCGAACCTATGGCTTCGAACTCAAGTCCGACGATGCGCGCAACCGCCAAGTATTTGCCTCTTTGCGCTCCCTCACCCGTCACATCGACGAGCAGCGGACCCGATAATCCGTGGCCACCCGCCTGAACCAGCGGGCAGCGCCGGAGCTTCCGCTGCTGACGCGTGCGCCCGAAGCGGCGCTGTTCCGCACGCCCCGCGGGCCCATCACCACGGCTGCGTTCCTCGGTGCCGTCCGCCAGGTCGCCGCGGTGCTACCGGCGGCGCCCTACGTCCTCAATCTCTGTCGCGATCGCTATCGGTTCACGGTCGCGCTCGCCGCCGCCCTGCTGCGCCGTCAGGTCATGCTGCTCGCAGGGGATCATTCGCACGATCGGCTGCACCAGCTCGCGGTCGAGTATCCCGGCCTCTATTCGCTCACCGACGATTCGGCGCAGACCAGCCCGTTGCCGCATTATCTGGTGCAGGACTGGGTCGGCCCGGATACCGACCAGGTCCCCCGATTCGCGGCTGACCAGCTCGCCGCGATTGTCTTCACATCCGGCACGACCGGACATCCTTCAGCCCACCACAAGCCGTGGGGTGCCCTGGTGGCCCGCAGTATCGACGCGGCCCGACGGTTTCACCTCAATCGCGCCACCGAATTGGGTGTCGTCGGGATGGTCCCGGCGCATCACATGTACGGCTTTGAAACGACAGTTCTGCTGCCACTGCACGCGTCCGTCACCAGCTGGTCCGGTCCGGCCTTCTTCCCGTCCGATGTTGAAGCCGCGCTGGCGATGCACCCGGCGCCGCGCGTCCTGATCACCACGCCGCTGCAGATTCGCGCTCTCCTGCACGCCTCGGTGCAATTGCCGCCGCTGGCACGGATCATCTCCGCCACCGCCCCGTTGCCACCCGAACTCGCGGCGGAAGCCGAACAGCGCTGGAACACCCAGGTGTGGGAGATTTTCGGCGCGACCGAAGTCGGTTCGATCGCCAGCCGCCGCACCGGATCCGGCGATGTCTGGACGACATATCCGCGCGTCCGTCTCGTTGGAGATGATCCAGTCGTTCACGCGCCGTTTGCACCACCCACTCCGCTCGCGGACCAGGTGAACCTGCTCGATGCGACCCGGTTCCGCCTGGTCGGGCGGCGCGCCGACATGATCAAGCTCGGCGGCCGGCGGGAATCGCTGGCGGCGCTCAACCGCGTGTTGACCGGGATCGACGGCGTCACTGACGGCGTGTTTCTCGCGCCCGCAGACCTCGACACACGGCCGACCGCCCGGCTGACCGCTCTGGTCGTCGCGCCGGAGCGCACGCAGGAGCAGATTCTGGCGGCGTTGCGCGGCAAGATCGATCCCCTGTTCCTGCCGCGCCGTGTGATCCGGCTGGACACGCTGCCGCGCAACGAATTCGGCAAGCTGCCCGATCGGGCCGTGGCCGCGATCCGCGACCGGTTCGGCGTGGCGTAGCGGTCCGCCGATGCCAATGCACCAGACAAGCTTTTCGACCCCATCTTCGCATCCCTCGCTTCCGGGCCACTTTCCCGGCCGACCGGTGGTTCCAGGCGTGCTGCTGCTGGATCAGGTACTCGCGGTGCTGCCGGACAAGCGCGGAGACGCAATCGAAATCGAGATGGCCAAGTTCCTGGCCCCGGTTTTGCCCGGTCAGCAGGTGGATGTGGTCTGGCACCCGACCGCCCCCGACAGAGTCGGGTTCACCTGCAAGGTCGGCGACCGCACCGTGCTGCATGGCCGGATCCGGATCGCGGCTGAACCGATATGACGACGATCCCCTGGCATCATCGCAAGGAACGCGGCAGCGTGGCGCTGACCCGGTTCATGATCTGGCTCGCCCTTGGCGGAGGATCCGCGATTGTGCGGCTGCTGCTCTATCCGATCACCGCGTATTTCTTCCTGCGCCCAGGGCCGGCGCGGGCGGCATCGCGCGAGTATCTGCGCCGCGCGCTGGCGCGACCGGTCACCCGGATCGATCGATTCCGCCATATCTTCGTGTTTGCCAGCGTTCTGCTGGATCGGGTCCTGCTGCTGGCCAATCGCTGCGACAGCCTCCACCTGGACGTCACCGGCCTGAACAACCTGACGACCGCGCTTGCCGCCGGGCGCGGCTGCATCCTGTTGGGCTCCCATCTCGGCAGCTTCGACGTGCTGCGTGCGTTCGGGCGCGGATCGCCGGTACCGGTCAGGGCGCTGATGCACCGTGACAACCAGGGCGCCTGCAGCCGGCTGCTGGAACAACTGGACCCGGCATTGCAGGACCACATCATCCAGACCGGTACCGGCGAGTCGATGCTGCGCGTGCGCGAAGCCTTGGCACGAGGCGAAATCGTCGGTGTGCTCGCGGATCGCGCACAACCCGGCGGCCGGGCCGGTCGCAAATCGCTCGCGGTTCCGTTCCTTGGTCAGCCCGCCACCTTCCCGACCGGACCGTTTCTGCTGATCCGGCACCTGGATGCACC
>DATIMO010000237.1:0-5059 GCA_035475215.1 Acetobacteraceae bacterium
GGGTCCTCGATGCCACGTTTTGCCGCCAATCTGTCCATGATGTTCAACGAGAAGCCGTTCCTGGATCGGTTCGACGCTGCGGCGCGAGCCGGCTTCAAAGGAGTGGAATTCCTCTTCCCCTATGAGCACCCGCCTGCCGAAATCCGCCGCCGGCTAGACGCCAATGGTCTGACCCAGGCGCTTTTCAACATGCCGCCGGGCGACTGGGCGAAGGGGGAACGTGGCTTGGCCAGCCTGCCGGGCCGGCAGACCGAATTCCGGGACGGGGTGAAGCGAGCATTGGAGTACGCCGAGGCGCTGCGGTGCAAGCTGGTGCATGCCATGGCAGGGATTGTCCCATCGGGAGTATCTGCGGTCACGGCGGGTGGAGTCTATGCGACCAACCTCGCCTGGGCGGGGGAACAGGCGGTGAAGGCAGGCGTGAAGGTGGTGATCGAGCCGATCAACCATCGCGACATGCCGGGGTATTTTCTGAACACCCAGGCCCAGGGTGCAGGCTTCGTGGAGGCGATCGGGCGGGATCGGCTGGGCCTGCAGTTCGACGTGTACCACGTGCAGGTCACCGAAGGGGACATCACCAAGCGCATGGAGCTACACATGCCGATTATTGCGCATATGCAGATCGCGGATGTGCCGGCGCGCAACGAACCGGGCACTGGAGAAATCGGCTGGGAGTACGTGTTCCGGCGAATGGATGCACTGGGATATCGCGGCTGGGTGGGCTGCGAGTACCGCCCAGCCGGAGAAACCGATGCGGGATTGAGCTGGCTGAAGCGGCTGGCGTCCTGACTTTCCCCTTCCCCTGCGGGAGGGGCCGGGGGTGGCTGCTGCGAACACGAGCCCAGACGCCTCCCGCTGCTACCTACCTAACTGCGACAGGTATGACGTGTTCGCGGCCGCGATCCCATAACCCCTCCGCTTGGCTCCCTCCCGCGAGGAGAGGAGAAATGAAAAGGAGACCACCAACATGCACATCGGATTCATCGGGCTCGGCATCATGGGGCGCCCGATGGCGCTCAATCTGAAAAAGGCCGGGCATGAGCTTATCGTGCCCGAGCGAGCCAGCCTGACCGGCGAGATCCGGTCCGCGGCCGAGGTGGTGCCGGACAACAGGGCCGTCGCCGGAAAGTCCGAGGTGCTGATCCTGATGGTGCCCGACACGCCGGACGTTGAGGAGGTGCTGTTTGGGGCGAATGGTGCCGCCGAGGGGCTGAAACGGGGCACGCTGGTGATCGATATGTCCTCGATCAGCCCGATTGCGACCAAGGATTTCGCGAAACGCGTAAATGGGAAAGGGTGCGACTACCTCGATGCGCCGGTGTCCGGCGGGGAAGTGGGCGCCACGCAGGCCACGCTGACGATCATGGTGGGCGGGCCAGACGGGGCTTTCGTCCGGGCAAAACCGCTGTTCGAAGCCATGGGCAAGAACATCACGCATGTCGGACCGGAAAACGGCGACGGACAGACCTGCAAGGTGGCCAACCAGATCATCGTGGCGCTGAACATCCAGGCGGTGTCGGAAGCGCTGGTCTTCGCCGCCAAGGCCGGAGCGGATCCGGCGAAGGTGCGGACGGCACTGATGGGCGGCTTCGCCTCATCGCGCATTCTGGAAGTACACGGTGAACGAATGATCAACGGAACGTTCAATCCTGGCTTCCGTATCCGGCTGCACCAGAAGGACCTGAACCTGGCGCTCTCGGCCGCCCGCGAGCTTGAGCTCGCGCTCCCGAATACCGCGGTAGCGCAGCAGATGTTCGCGGCCTGTGCCGCGCATGGGGGGGCGGAGTTGGACCACTCCGCCCTGGTAACGGCGATTGAAGGGCTTGCCGGATTCTCACTGCGCGAGAAAAAATAGCCCAGCGGGCGTTCGGCCGCGGATAAAGGTTGATTAAGAGGTCTCCCCGCTATTACCTTCCAGCTATCACCGAATCGTGAGACCTGTCGCGTTCTCGCGACTCGGAGGTGGGGCGGGGTAGTTCAATGTCTATGCGATTCACAGAGATCGGTCAGCAACTCCGGGCCTATCGGCTTGAATCTGGCCTGAGGGCTGAAGAAATCGCTGCGCGGCTCGGTGTTTCGCGGGCTGCGCTCTACCGCTACGAAAAAGGCGAGGTGATCAAGCTCGACACGGTCAAGCGGCTGGCCGAGCTGTTGAAGATCTCCCCGCTTTCGCTGCTAGGAATCGGGGTCGAGTACTATAACAGACCGATCGCCTATTTCGAGCGACTGCGCCAGACCGAGGAAACCGCGGATCAGATCCTGCAGGTTTTTGGACCGCTATGCTATCTGACGACGTCCGATGCGTACGATGCCGCGCTGGCTGAAGCATTCGACGAAGCGGCTTCACAGACCCCGGGCGAACGGGCGGCCCTGCGGACGCAGGGCGATCAGGTGCTCGGCATTCTGGCGGCGCGCAAGCGAATGTACGCGATGCGCCGTCCGGGAATCATCTGCATTGTTCCGGTGCATTCAGTGCGGCGACTGCTGGAATTCGGGATCGCACCCGGACTGGCGGTGTCGGACCGGGTTCGCAGGATTTGCCGACAGGTCGCGGAGGCCGAGGTCGAAAACATGGCCGCACTGATGGAAGCCGAGCCGATGGGGTTGCAGTTCGGCTTGATGGCCGGGGCCGAGCCGACCTCCCACTTCGTGGTACTCCGCGCCCGCGATCGCGTAAGCTTAGCGATCAACCCCTTTCAGGCGGACGCCCCGGCAACCGGGCAAACTGGTGTTGCGATGATCACCGGGGCGGATGAGGCCATCGCGGCGCATCAGCGTGTGGCGGAGGCAAGCTGGCGCGAGGCCGTGAAGGGCACCACTGGCGCGAATCGCCTGCGTCAGCTCCTGGGCGCAACTCTGGTGAGCTGACGCACGAACCCGCGACGGTCCTGGCTTGGTGATGCTACGCCTTCCGCCACCATCACGCGTTCAGATGTCCACGACGCTGCCACGTGAGCCGGGTTGGGCCACGTGAGCGGGACTGTAGCCGGTGCTGATCGTGGGAGCGGTGTTCAAAGTCGAGGCCGGATGCGGGATCGCGGCGAGGACCATGCCGACAGTGAAGATCGTGGTCAGAAGAATGGTCCGCATCTTGCTCTCCATCGTCGGCCCCTGTTTGGGGGCTGCCTTCGATGCGAGAAAGAATGCCGATGATCGTCGGGTAAATCGTCGAACTACGTCACAGCAGATGCATGAGATTGCCCACAGCGCCACTGTGACGCGGCTCACCGGCGGGCCGCGACTGCCACTCCCGTCAGGGTCATTGCCAGCGCAAAAAGCTGCCGTGGGCCAAGGGGATCGCCGAGCAACGCAGCGGACGCGAACACGCCCACCATGGGGGCCAGCAGGACGCCGGTTGCCGCGGTGGAGGCGGGCAACAGGCGCAGCGCCCGGAACCAGGACAGATACGCGATCGTCATCGGAATCGTTGCGACATACGCGGCGGCAGTCCAGCCCAGCGGCGTGACGCGATCCCAGGCGGGGTGCTCCCACAGACTGAGCACGCCGACCGGGATGGCGCCCAACGTCGCCTGCCAGGCCACCCCGGCGACCGGCGGAAGTGTCAGCGGACGACGCTTGGCGATCACCGTGCCGAGGGCGAACAGCCAGGACGCAACGAACCCGCACATAACACCGGGCAGCGTGGTCCAGGACGCCTGCATCTGATCGGCCCCGACCAGCAGCGCGATGCCGCCCAGACCCATCGCCATGGCGGCGAGTTTCGCGATTCCCGGCCGCTCGCCGAGCATTGGCCAAGCCAGGATGGCCGCCCAGATCGGCAGCGTGTAGGTGATGATCACCGCCTCTGATGCCTTGAGCCAGACCAGTGACAGCGTGGTGAGCACCGAAAAGGCGCCGAAGTTCAGCGTGGCGAAGACGGTCAGCAGCGGCCATTCGCCGAGCCGCGGCCAGAGGCGCTCGCGGCGCAACCGAGCAAGGACGAACGCAAACGCTACCCCGGCGATGCCGCATCCGGCGCGCATGGAAAATGGCGGCAATTCGGAAAGCAGAAATTTCGCAACCGGCCAGTTGAAGCCCCAGCCGCAGGCGGTCAGCGCCAGAAAAGCCAGCCCCTCGGCCCGCCCACTGACCAGTCGGCGCGTGGCGCCGCCGGCCTCAGCGGACATAGACGCGGATCTGCGGCTGCGTGATCGTTGCGTCGGCGCCGGCGCGCAGATGGATCTGGGTGGACGGGACGCCGTCACGGCCGATTTCCTGCATCAGGGCGACCGCTTCCGTCTGGATCGTGCCGACCGCGGCGGCCTGTGCAGCCGGGTCGGCAGCACCAGGCACCGCGACGAGCACGTCGAACTGCACGTTGGAGTCCCGGGCGCGCGCCTGCTGGACGGCGAAATGCAGCAGGTCGCGATAGGCCGGGATCGGGGTGCCCTGACTGACGGTCACCAGCGGCGCGCGTGTATCGAGCCCACGCGTGGCGGGGAGCAGGCTGGGATTTTCCGACGGCGACGGGGCGAACGTCGTCTGATCAATCAGCTTGCAGCCGCCGAGCGCCAGCAGCGACAGACCGAGCATAACCAGCATGGGTACCCTACCGAGTCGCCGCGGCGCCAATGTGGCTTCTTGTATGCGTGGTCGATCGGCATTTGTGGGATGGACCACGGGGTTGCTCCGCTGCGGCGGCGGAAACTTGCAGGAAGCCTGGGCCTGGGCAAGATGCCGGAACGTCGCTGACCGGGGTGTCGAAAATGGTCCAGAGCAATCAGCGCATCGACGGCAAGCGGCTGTGGGACAGCCTCATGCAGATGGCGGAGATCGGCGCGACACCGCGTGGCGGTGTGCGGCGACTGACCCTGACCGAGGTGGACAAGCGCGGTCGTGACCGGTTTCGCGCGTTATGCGAGGCGGCCGGGTTGAGCGTGCGGGTCGATGCGATCGGCAACATGTTTGCCCGGCGAGCCGGCCGCGACCCAAACCGGTTGCCGGTGCTGTTCGGCAGCCATCTGGACAGTCAGCCTTCGGGCGGGAAATTCGATGGTGCGCTGGGCGTGTTGGCCGGGCTGGAGGTGATGCGCGCGCTGAACGAGCTTGGGATCGAGAC
>DATIMO010000238.1:0-6110 GCA_035475215.1 Acetobacteraceae bacterium
GCCGGCGTGCCCAGGGACATTGCGTTTCAGACCAAGCCGGAGATCGCATTGCAGCAGATGCGTCAGGCCCACGCCGATGGCCTGCCGGCAGCGGTGGCGCTGATGGACCCAGCCTATGGCAATGACAGCGTCCTGCGTGCCGGCATCACTGAACTCGGACAGCCCTACGTTGCCGGCATCATGCCCACCACAACGGTCTGGCGACCCGGCGAGATGGCGTTGCCGCCGGCGCCCTGGTCAGGCCGTGGCCGGCCGCCAACACGGCTCCGCCACGATGACGTGCATCGCCCGGTCCCGGCCAAGGCACTGGCCCTGGAACTGGCTGCCGATGTTTGGCAGCGGATCAATTGGCGCGACGGCAGCAACGCGCCATTGACGTCGCGCTTTGCCCGGTTGCGCGTGCGCCCGGCGCACCGCGATGCCAGCCGGAGTGAACCCGCGGCGGAGGAATGGCTGGTGATCGAATGGCCGGACGACGCCACCGAGCCCGATCACTACTGGCTCTCGAGACTGCCGGCGGACATCGCCTTCGAGCGGATGATCGATCTCACCAAACTTCGCTGGCGGATCGAGCGCGATTATCTGGAACTCAAGCAGGAGGTCGGGCTCGGTCATTACGAAGGTCGTGGCTGGCGCGGCTTTCACCACCACGCAAGTCTGTGCATCGCCGCTTACGGATTCCTGGTCTCCGAAACGGAGACGATTCCCCCCTCAGGACCTGCCCGCGCCTGGCGCGGCCGGCGACCTGCCGTTCCCGAAGGCTACCGGCCCAGAGGATCTGCCGTTGCGTTCGCAACGGCACGTGCCGAATTCGATCGCCACGCTGCGCCTCCGCCTCGCACGAGCTCTGGTTCGCGTTCTGCCGCGGTGCCCATGCTGCGGTCAGCGGCGGCAGATGTCATCGCAGCGCAATGAGTGACGCAGTAGGATTAGCGGTCGGGGCGGAAAACGTCCCGCGGCCCGCTATACGTGCGGCGTGAGCGCCAGAGCTGGAACCGGATCGCCGCCCACGCGATTACTCCGGCCACCACGGCGATCGGGATCAGCGCCGCCACCAGCCAGAGCGCCAGCGCGGCGATCGCCACGGTTACCGACAACACCGCCACGATGATCGCGACCCCGGCAATGCGCATCGGCAGCGACGGGCGGCGGGGCAGCCGGAAGGTCCCATTCAGCAGCATGTCGAGCTGTGGCGGCGAACGGTAGCGCATAGACTCCAATTGGCGGGTTCGTGAGCCTGCTTCAAGTGCCGGATTCGAGTGGTGGCTCAGGGCCGCTCAAGCACGCGGCGGATTTCGTCCAGTGCTGCCGGATCTTCGATCGTGGCGGGAACCGTGACAGGCTCGCCATCGGCAATCCGGCGGATGCTGGCGCGCAGGATCTTGCCCGACCGGGTCTTGGGCAGCCGCGCCACGATCCGTGCATCCCTGAAGGCTGCGACCGGCCCGATCCGTTCACGCACCAACGCCACCAGCTCGGCGGCAATGTCAGCCTCTGGCCGGTTCACGCCAGCTTTCAGCACCGCCAGTCCGATTGGCACCTGGCCCTTCAGCTCGTCCCTTGCGCCAACAACTGCGCATTCGGCGACATCCTGATGGGCGGCGAGCACCTCCTCCATCGCTCCGGTCGAGAGCCGGTGCCCGGCTACGTTGATCACGTCATCAGTGCGCCCCATCACCCAGGCATCGCCGTCGGCGTCGATGCTGCCGGCGTCGCCGGTACGGTACCAGCCGGGAAAATCAGCCAGATAGGCACTGCGGTACCCGTCATCGTTCTGCCACAGGGTCGGCGCGCAGCCCGGCGGCAGCGGCAGGCGCACGCACAGGTTGCCGATTTGCCCTACAGGAAGCAACGCGCCGTTCTCATCGAGCGCGGTGAGGTCGTGGCCGGGGCATGGGCGACCGCCGGAGCCGGGTTTGAACGGAAATAATCCGTACTGACGGAAGCCGCTCGTGATCGCCCAACCGGTCTCGGTCTGCCACCAGTGATCCACTACTGGCCTGTTCAGCCGTTCGTTCGCCCAGACCGCAGTGGGCGGGTCGCAGCGCTCACCGGCGAGGAACAATGTATGCAGGCGTGACAGATCGTGTCGTGCCATGTGCGTGCCGTTCGGATCCTGCTGCTTGATTGCCCGCATCGCGGTCGGCGCGGTGAACAACGCGCGCACACCGTGCTGCGCACAAACTCGCCAGAACGCGCCGGCGTCGGGCGTGCCGACCGGCTTGCCTTCGTACATGATGGTGGTGCAGCCGCGCAGCAGCGGGGCATAGACGATGTAACTGTGCCCGACCACCCAGCCGACGTCGGATGCGGCCCAGTACACGTCCCCCGCATCCACGCCGTAGATCATCCGCATCGAATTCCACAGCGCGACGGCATGGCCGCCATTGTCGCGCACGATGCCCTTCGGCCGGCCTGTCGTGCCAGAGGTGTAGAGAATGTACAAGGGGTCGGTGGCGGCAACCGAGACGGGGCCGAGTGGTGCGGCGGCTGTTTCGGCGTCCAGCAGGTCATGGTCGCGGCCAGGGATCAGCGCGGCCTTTGCCGTATCGCGCTGCAGGATCAGGCAGGCATGTGGCTTGTGCGGCGATAGCGCGATGGCGGCGTCCAGCAGCGGCTTGTACTGGGATACACGTCCTGGCTCCAGGCCGCAGGACGCCGAGATTACGGCCTTCGGCTTGGCGTCGGCAATGCGGGAGGCCAGTTCGGACGCCGCAAAACCGCCGAACACGACGGAATGGATCGCGCCCATGCGGGCGCAGGCGAGCATGGAGATCGCGGCCTCTGGCACCATCGGCATGTAAATCACGACGCGATCGCCACGGCCGACGCCCAGCGCCGCCAGCGCTCCGGCAAGTTTCGCGGTTCGCTGCTGCATATCGGCGTAGGTAAACGTCTCGGTCCGTCCGGTCATTGGGCTGTCCCAGATCAGGGCGGGCTGCCCGCCACGGCCGGCCAGGACGTGCCGATCAATGCAGTTGTAGCAGGTGTTGAGCATGCCCCCGGGGAACCAGCGTCCATAAGGACCGGATGCAGGATCGAACACCCTGTCCCAGCGGCGGTCCCAATTGATGCCCTCGGCAATGTCCGCCCACCAGGCTGCGGGGTCGCGCTGCCACGCGGCGTAGGCCGCCGTATAGGGATTTGCAGGGTGGTTCATGCTTGAGCCTCCCGTCTGGTCGGGTCAGCATCGCGCGGGGGCGGGCGGCGGGCAACGATGGTTCAGCAATTTTATAATCGTATCAGGGCCAGGCCGCTTTCGGCATCTTTTCGCCGCTGGAGGTAGGTCGGGGATTCCGTCACCACCAGCTCAATGACCGGCCGCACGACGGCCTCCAACACGTGGCCGCCAAATGCTGTGGCGTCGGCGCGGGCGATGACCATATGCGGATGCACGCTGGGCTTCCCGCTCTCGTCAAGCGCGACATTGCCGAGCAGACTGACGACCTCCACCTGCTCGTCGAAGCTTATCTTTCGGTATTCCTTTCGCTCCCAGTCGAAATAGCCCAGCACCACTCGGCTGAGTGCGCCAAGACCGGTGAACGCGGCGGATGTAATGCCTTGCTCTCGCACCAGGGCCGCGAAGCCGCTGACGAACTCTTCGCCGGTACTGAAGACCACCGCAAAGGTGCGCTGCGGGCCTTCGTTGATCAGGCGTGATTTCATTATGAGCTTCCTTTTCTGTGCACAGGGAACCGAGCTTGTGGCGACACGTTGCCCTGTACGCCGCGTCTGTGATGGGCAGGCGCCGTTTGTCGGGGGCCGTTCGGCTCGGGCGATTGCTTCGACGTGAAGCGATCATGGCCTGGCGACAACGGTTACGCGATCGCCACAGCCGACGGTGCACTATCGCTGCTGGTGGAGTGAATGGACAGAGCAGACGGGCGGCCTGTCACCGTTTTCGGGGGGACCGGCTTCCTTGGTCGCCGGATCGTCCGTCATCTGCGTGATCATGGGCGCGCCGTGCGGATCGCATCTAGACACCCTGACCGAACTCGGGTGCTGTTCGGCAGCGATGATCCCCTGCTTCAACCTATCAGTGCGGATATTCGCAACGAGAAATCAGTAGCGGATGCCACAACCGGCGCTGGTGCTGTGGTGAACGCGGTCAGTCTTTACGTTGAGCATGGGAGCGATACGTTTCATACCATCCACGTGGATTGCGCCGGTCGTGTGGCAAACGAGGCCCGGCGCGCCGGGGCCGAAAGGTTCGTCCACGTCTCGGGCATAGGCGCCGACGCGGCATCGTCCTCCTCGTATATCCGCAGCCGTGGCGAAGGCGAAGTGGCCGTCCGCGCGGCATTTCCAGGCGCGGTAGTTATCCGCCCAGCGGTCATGTTCGCATCGGGCGATGCTTTCATCACACTCATCCTGAAACTGCTGCGGCGCGTCCCGATCTATCCCATGTTCGGGAGCGGGAAGACGCGCCTGCAACCCGTCCATGCTGAGGATGTTGCGGAAGCGATTGCCCGGGTCGTCTCGCGCACGGAGGCGGCGCCTTCGACGCTCGAATGCGCCGGGCCTCGCGTGTATACCTACAGTGAGTTCCTTCAAAGCATTGCGCACGAGGCAGGTCTCAAGCCTATTCTCATCCCAGTCCCGTTCGGCGTTTGGCATGGATTGGCGCGTGTCGCGGAGATGCTGCCGAATCCGCCGATTGCCCGCAACCAAATTGAACTCATGCAGATTGATAGTGTGGCCTCGCCAGCGCTGCCCGGATTGGCCGATCTGGGCATTGCGCCGCGGTCAGCCGAGGAAATCGTCCGGAAGATCACTGTCTGACAGCGTGATTCACGGCTTCCCGCGGTTCCGCCTCAAGCGATCACGCTCCAACGTGTATGGACCAGCCGTCGTACCTCAGCGAGGCACCGAACGACCTCGTTATCCGATGTTTGCGGGTTCAGCGATTGTTGACGGTTCTGGCTAGAAACGAATTCGCTGGCCAGGAGTAACCCCGCCCGGCCCCAGACTGGCGCGTGGCTGGCTTTGTCCCGTATTCCAGCGGGACGTATGGAAACGCTGAAGTGCGATACGGCTGCTGGTACGGTGCTGCCAGCGACCTTCTGTGATTGGTTCGCGGCGCGCGGCTGGAGCCCCCGCGCGCACCAGCTTGCCATGATCGACGCGGCGCGCGCCGGTGAAAGCGTGCTGCTGATCGCGCCCACCGGGGGCGGCAAGACACTGGCAGGCTTCCTGCCCACACTGATCGAACTGGCGGCCGACCCGCGGCCTGGACTGCACACGCTTTATGTCAGTCCGCTGAAGGCGCTGGCAACTGACATCGCCCGCAACCTGATGCAGCCGGTGCAGGAGATGGAGCTGCCGGTCACAATCGAGACCCGTACCGGCGATACACCCGCGAACCGCCGTGCCCGGCAGCGCGAGGCGCCGCCGCACATCCTGCTGACCACGCCGGAAAGCCTGGCGGTGCTGCTGTCGCTGGCGGACGCGACGACGATGTTCGCCGGTTTGCGGTGTTTGATCATGGACGAGGTGCATGCGATCGCGGGAACGAAACGAGGCGACCAGCTTGCGCTGTGCACCGAACGATTGGCAACACTCGCGCCCAGGCTGCGCCGGGCCGGGCTATCGGCCACCGTCGCACACCCGGATGCGATCGCGGCTTATGTGGGCGCCGGTCGCAGGATCCAGGTCGCTGATGCCGCGCCTCCGGAGCTGACGATGCAGCTTCCGGCCGGCCCACTTTCGTGGTCCGGCCATATGGGACTGGAAGCGGCGCCCGAAGTGATGACCCGCATTCGCGCCGCCGGCATGACGATCGTGTTCGTCAACACGCGCGCACAGGCTGAGCTGATATTCCAGGCGTTGTGGAAACTGAATGAGCCGACACTGCCGATTGCGCTGCATCACGGCAGCTTGGAAGTTGCGCAACGCCGCCGCGTCGAAGCCGCAATGGCAGAGGGCAAGCTGCGCGCCGTTGTTGCGACGTCGTCGCTTGATCTCGGCATCGACTGGGGCGGCGTCGATCAGGTGGTCCAGCTCGGTGCGCCGAAAGGAATCTCGCGCCTGCTGCAACGTGTCGGTCGCGCCAATCATCGCATGGACGAAGCCAGCCGCGCCGTGCTGGTGCCGGCCAACCGCTTCGAGGT
>DATIMO010000239.1:0-2412 GCA_035475215.1 Acetobacteraceae bacterium
GCCCCGATTCCGGCGTCATGACAATCAGCATGGCGGATCCGACAAACAGCGCCACCGCCCCGATCAGTCCGGTCGCGCGATACGTGGTGCGCACCATCATCCGCCCAGCCGCGGCGCTCGCCAGCGCCCACACAACCGACATCGCCCCGAGTGCCACTCCGGCGGCCATAGCCGAACGACCCATCGCCGCCTGAATGTACGTGGGCAGGAACGCGGTCACGCTCATCATCACGGCGCCTATGGTGAACCCGCCCAGGCAGCCAATCGCGATCACCCGCCCGGCCAGCAACTGCAGCGGTAGCATCGGTTCCGCGGCTCGGCGCTCCCAGGCCAGCAGCACGATCAGCGAAATCACACCCAGTCCGGATAGCGCCGCCAGCCGGCCACCACCGAGGTGCCGGCCCTCGCCCAAGGCCAGAACCACCGCGCCCACCCCAACGGCAAGTAGTACGGCGCCGATGGCGTCGATACGATGCGGCCGTCGCTCCCGGTTTTCGTGCAGAAATGCAGTGATCATGACGATGGCGGCGCCGCCGATTGGCAGGTTGACCCAGAACACCAGGCGCCAGTTCACAGCCTCCACCAGGAAGGCACCCAGCGGCGGCCCAACCACTGCGGCGACACCCCAGACACCGGACAGCACACCCTGGATGCGGGCACGCTCGATCGGCGTGTAAATGTCACCGACGATGGTGTAGGCGATCGGCAGGATCGCGCCGGCGCCGAATCCCTGCAGCACACGAAAGCCGACAAGCACCACCATCGAGGGTGCGAAGCCGGAGAGCAACGAACCGGTCAGGAACAGGCCGGCGCCAACGAAGAACACGCGCTTCCGTCCATACAAATCGGCCAGTCGCCCATAGATCGGAATCGTGACGGCCTGCGCCAGCAGATAGGCCGAGAACACCCAGGACAGCAGCTCGAACCCGCCGAGATCGGCGACGATGGTTGGCATCGCGGTGGCCACGATGGTGCTTTCCACCGCCGCCATGAATGTCGCCATCATGCAGGCAGCGAACACGAGGGCGCGGGGATTGCCAGCGCGATTGTTGGCTGCGACACGGGAGACGGGCTGATCCATCCGGGGAGAATGGCGCGGCAAGGTTCGATTGGGCAGGGGCAATTTGGTCGGCACGCGACGCTGCTTTAAGCTCCGCTGAGAAAGCGGAGGAACCCATGTCAGGCAGCGAAGCTTATACCAGCGTCAGCCTGTCCGGCCCCATCGCCACGGTGGAGCTTCGGCGGCCACCAAACAATTTCGTCAATGTGGCCATGATCGCCGAACTGGCGGACACCCTGGAACAATTGGACAACGAGCCACGCTGCCGCGCTGTGGTGTTGTGTTCCGAAGGAAAGCATTTCTCCGCCGGGGCTGATCTCGGCAGCCGCGGGCCGGACGGACGGGAATTGGTTGCGCGCGGGCGGCATCTCTACAAGGAAGCGATCCGGCTGTGGCTGACCGGCAAGCCGATCGTGGCGGCGGTTCAGGGGGCGGCGGTCGGCGCCGGGCTGGGCCTCGCGGTCATGGCGGATTTCCGCATCGGCTGTCCGGAGGCTCGGTTCTCGGCCAATTTCACCCGGCTTGGATTCCATCCCGGCTTCGGCTTGACTGCAACGCTGCCGCGTCTGCTTGGGCCGCAGCAGGCGGCCATGATGCTGTACACCGGCCGCCGACTCACCGGCGAAGCCGCCAAGGCGATCGGGCTGATCGATCAACTCGTACCCAACGATCAGGTGCGCGACGCCGCTACGGCCCTGGCGACCGAGATCGCACAGTCCGCCCCCCTGGCGATCGTGTCCACGCGTGAAACACTGCGCCGCGGCCTGGCCGCCGCCGTGCAGGCGGCGACCGAGCGCGAGTACCAGGAACAGAACTGGCTGCGCGACACCGAGGATTTCCGTGAAGGCGTGCGGGCGATGGCAGAGCGGCGGCTGCCGGAATTCAAGGGAGCCTGACACAAATGGGCAAGCTGGACGGGAAGGTTGCCATCGTTACCGGCGCCTCGCGCGGCATCGGTCAGGCGATCGCCGAGCTGTTCGCCGCGGAAGGCGCGCGCGTCGTCTGCGCCGCCCGCACGCTGAACGAGGGCGACCATGCCATGCTGGAAGGGTCGCTGGCCCGCACGGTAGAGCGAATCCGCGCCAACGGCGGCACGGGGACGGCAGTGGCGGCCGATGTATCGACTGAACCGGAATGCCAGCGGCTGATGGAGCAGGCGCGAGCTGCGTACGGACCGATCGATATACTGGTCAACAACGCGGCGCTGTCTTATACCAACCGCCCCGGGGTGCGACTCTTGGGGGGATTCCCAACGCAGTGGCAATCGGATTCGATACTGCCTGCACACGATTCGCAGGCAGGGGAAGTCCGATGGGCAAGCCGATCGCCATCACCAATCTGGATCATTCGGC
>DATIMO010000240.1:0-1669 GCA_035475215.1 Acetobacteraceae bacterium
GCGTAAGCTCGGCTCGGTCTATGCCCTGATGCACGATCACGCACGGGCTGCGGAATGTTTCCAGGCCTCGGTTGCACGTGATCCGCGTTCGGTGATGGCGCACCAGAATTACGCCGGCGGCTACGATCCTTCCACCTACACGCCAAGCGCATGGGAGCTCGAACATGCCGGCGAGCTTCTGATCTATGACAATTTGATCCAGCTCGGCGAAAATTTCTATCACCAGGGTCGGCACGACGACACCTTCCGTTGCTATCAGGCGGCGCTCGACCACCAGGATGTGCTGGCGCGCAAATGGTCTGTCCCCGATGCGCTGGTGCAGCGGATCGCGGCCCAAGCCAACACCAATGGCGGCAATTTCAAACCCGGCCTTGCCGTGCGCCTGCTCGGCTATGAATGGGTCACCCTGATCGGCCATATCGGCTTCATCGACTGCCATCTGCGGATGGCCGAGCTCGGCCTGCTGCCGCGCGCCAACTACGTGCTGCTGGCGCCACGCGGAAAGGTCGTCAATGCCGCGTTCCTCAGTTTGTTCGCGCCGCATCTGACCATCATCGAGGATCCGAAGCTGGTCGATGAGCTGCTGCCCTATCAGCGCTTGGTGGGCGATCAGTTCATCGCGGTGCGTGGCCAAGGCGGGCTCGCCGGGGCGTTGGCCGAACCGTGGGCTCATGCAGCCTCGCGCGCGCAAGTGGCCTGGGCGGCGGAAGGACGCGGCCCGATCGTGGCGATCCCAGAGGAGTTGCGCGAGCGTGGCCGCGCCGCCTTGCGCGCCGTCGGCGTCACCGGCTGGTTCGTCGCCCTCCACATCCGCGAGGGCGGCTATCACGGCGACGGGCCCGGCACCACGCGCCAGCACCGGTCCGCTGACGTGGCGGACTATCACGACGCCATCGCCGAAATCACCGCGCGCGGCGGCACGGTGGTGCGCCTCGGCGACAACAGCATGACGCCACTGCGCGGCCAGCCCGGCGTGTTCGACTACGCGCACAGCGACATCAAGTCGGCGGAGATGGACCTGTTTCTCTGCGCCGAAGCCCGCCTGTTCATCGGCACCACCTCCGGCCTCACCACCGCCGTGCAGGCGCTGGGCACGCCGATGCTGCTGGTGAACTGCACCTCCAATGATTGCCAGTTCTGGCATGAGAAGACCGATTTCACGCTCCGCCCGGTCTATGATCGCCGGGCGCAGCGTTATCTCTCATTACGGGAAACCTATCGGCAACCCCTGCAATCCCTGCTGATCGATGGCGCCGTGCTGGCCCGACACGGACTCGAGATCCATGCCAACAGCCCTGCGGACATCACGGCCGCGGTGCGCTACAAACTCGGTTGCCTGGACGGAACCGTGACGCCGCTGCGTGCGGGTGGTGAATTGCTCGATTGCTACCGCGCCGCGCTCGCCGACAACCCGTATAATTTCGGGGCGGCGCTGCCGGTACCGGCGTTTCTGCAGCGGCTGCCGGAACTGCTGACTTGAAATCACCTGGAACAGCGCCGATAATTACTTCGATCGAGCAATAAAGAAAGCCCCCCGTATCTTTCACGTGAGACTTTCGTCCTGAACGATAGTAGTTCATGCGTGCAGATTCGCATCTGCGCGCATTCGCGTGGATTGACAGGACTGGACGACGAGCGCTGACAGACAGAGCCGTCAGTTCCCATACTT
>DATIMO010000241.1:0-1811 GCA_035475215.1 Acetobacteraceae bacterium
CAGGTGATCTCCGCCACCAGCTCCGATTCTTCCCCCTTCGCCCAGCGGATCACCGGTTTCAGCCCCAACCGATCAGCCAGCGATCGGATGGTCTCGTACGGGCGCTGGCTTGGCTCGCCGCCGGCCGACAGAGGACCGTCATATGGATCCGGTTGCGCGGCATAGACGAAATCAGGCTTCGGGTAATCCGCGCCACCTCGTCCGGAGCCGAACAGCGCGGCCCACGCACCGGCCCTCTGCCAACCCCGAACCACCAGCGATTTGCGGTCCGGCTGAGCTTCCGCGGTCAGCCCCGGTCCGGGCCAGTTCTCGCCGGGCTTTTCTGCATGCCGGATGATCAGAACCGTCAACGCCGCCATGGAGCGGCCTATCGGCCCAGCACCGCTTGTATCTGCCGCGTCACGGCGTCGATATCCGCCATCCCATCAACCGCGTGATATCGCCCCTGCGCTTGGTAATGCGGCACGATCGGTGCGGTCTGCCGGTGATACGCCTCCAGCCGCGCCATCACCGTGCCGCGGTTGTCGTCTGCCCGGCGCATGAATTCCCTGCTGCCGCACATGTCACACACACCCGGCACCCGTGTCGGCTTGAAACGGTCGTGATAGCCCGCCCCGCATTTCGCGCAGGTGAACCGTCCGGCGATTCGCTCCACCAGCGCTGCATCGTCCACCTGAAGCTCGATCACCGCGTCTAGCCGCAGCGCCCGTTCATCCAGCAACCGGTCCAGCGCCTCTGCCTGCGGCACCGTGCGCGGAAATCCGTCCAGGATGAAGCCGCGCGCGCAGTCCGGGCGGGCAATTCGCGCACCGAGCATGCGGATGATGATGTCGTCGGAAACCAACTGTCCGGCCTCCATCACCGCCTTCGCTTCGCGCCCGATCGGCGACCCGGCGGCGACTTCGGCCCGCAGCATGTCGCCCGTACTGATCTGGGCGATGCCATAGCGGTCCTGCAGATGCTTGGCCTGCGTGCCCTTTCCCGCCCCCGGCGGTCCGAGCAGGATCAGGATCATGTGAGAGTTCTCAAGAGAAGGTTCTCAACACAGGGGTCACCGAGGCCACAGGGCGCAAGGCTTCTCTGCTCGGCCTCCCCCTCTCACCTCCGCCCCCGCACCCGCGCCTTGCGAATCAAGCCCTCATACTGATGCGCCAGCAGGTGCGACTGGATCTGAGTCACGGTATCCATAGTCACCGACACCACAATCAGGATCGAGGTCCCACCGAAATAGAACGGCAGCCCATAATTGCTGATCAGCAGCTCCGGCAGCAGACATACCGCCGCCAGATACAGCCCGCCCACCGCGGTCAGCCGCGTCAGCACGTAGTCGAAATACTCGGCGGTCGCGCTGCCCGGCCGGATCCCCGGCACGAACCCCCCATACTTCTTCAGGTTGTCCGCCGTCTCCTGCGGGTTGAACACCACGGCAGTGTAGAAGAACGAGAAGAAGATGATCATCGCCGCGTACATTATCATGTACAACGGCGTCCCGTGCCCCAATTGCTCCGACAGGAACGCCAGCCAACCCGAACCGCCGCCGGAGAAACCTGCCACCGTCGCCGGAATCAGCAGGATGGAACTGGCGAAGATCGGCGGGATCACGCCGGACGTGTTGATCTTCAGCGGCATGTGCGTCGAATCGCCGCCGAACATCCGGCTGCCGACCTGACGCTTAGGGTATTGCACCGGCACCCGCCGATACGCGCGCTCCATGAACACGATGAATGCGATCACCGCGATCGCCAGCACGAAAAACCCGATGATGAAGAACGTCGAAAGCGCGCCTGTGCGGCCAAGCTCCAGCAGGTTGG
>DATIMO010000242.1:0-2787 GCA_035475215.1 Acetobacteraceae bacterium
TCGGGCAACTGGTCTGCAACGGCTTCGGCGCCACTCAAGTTGATGATCCTTGCGGTCGCCCAGCGTCCGGGGATCCGAACGCAAGCGGCGCCGACAAGCTGGCAGCGGATGGTTAACCGGGGGTTTCGACGGCAACCGGAGCCCGGCAACTGACGCCGCATCGTTGGAGTTCGGTCGGCAAACCCTGCCGAGGGGCAGATCTGGCCACGGGGTGGATTGGCGGTTTTCCGCGGCTGGCGATTGGCATCGCGCTTGCGTTCGTTCCCGCTGCCCCAACGAGACTCGAGACATGGACCTGACCAGCAGCATCGCCGCATCCCGCCTGGTGGCGCAGGAGCGCGCGACCGACCTGACCGCCGCCAACATCGCCAATGCCGATACACCCGGCTACAAGGCCGCACGGATGCTGTTCAGCGACTGGCTGAGCCATCAGGACGGCACCGATACCCCTTCTGGGGGTGCGACGATCGCCTATACTCAGGACCGCGCCACATGGCGGGACCAGGCGGCCGGACCAATTCGCCATACCGGCAATCCGCTCGATCTGGCGATCAGCGACGCCGGCTGGTTCACTGTGGGCACCGCGCGCGGCCCGCGGCTGACCCGTGATGGTCGGTTCGGACTGCTGCCGGACGGCAGCATCGCCAACACGGCAGGCGACGCGCTACTCGATACCAGCGGACGGCCGGTGCGGATCGCCACCACCGATACGCGGCTGAGCGTCGCCGGCGACGGGACGCTGTCCAGCGAAAATGGCCAGATCGCCCGCATCGGCGTCGTCCAGCCGCAGGACCCGATGAAACTGGTGGCCGAGGGCGGCACGCTGTTCCGCTCGGACTCGGCGACCGCGCCGGTGACCACACCGAAGATCGTCCAGGGCGCGGTGGAAGGCTCCAACGTGCAGGCGGTGACCGAGCTGACCCGGCTGATCGATGATCAGCGCCAGTTCCAGTTCATCGCGCAGTTTGTGCAGGCGGAATCCGACCGCCAGAAGGATGCGGTGGAAAAAATCCTCCCACCGGGAGGCGCCTGATGATCCGCCCCTCGGTCCTGCTCCTGCTGATGATGCTGGTTCCGGCACTGCTCACAGGGGCGGTGCTCGCCGGTACGCTGGCCAGTGCCCGACTGACCCCAATCGCCAATACGCAGCCATAGGAGTCCGCGCGCATGCGCTCTCTCGATATCGCCAGCACGGGGATGCAGGCGCAACAGACCAATGTGGAGGTGGTGTCGAACAACATCGCCAACATGACAACCACCGGCTTCAAGCGCCAGCGGGCCGAGTTCCAGGATCTGATCTATCAGAACCTCCGGCGGGTGGGTTCCAACAGTTCTGATTCCGGCAGCATCGTACCGTCCGGCGCTCAGGTCGGGCTCGGCGTGAAAACCGCGGCGATTTATCGGATCAACGAACAGGGCAATCTGCAGCAGACATCCAACACGCTCGACATGGCGATCCAGGGCAACGGATATTTCCAGGTTACGCTGCCCTCGGGCGAAACCGCATACACGCGCGACGGAACATTCGGACTGGCACCGGATGGCACGATCGTAACGGCCGACGGCTATGTGGTGCAGCCGGGCGTGCAGATCCCCACCAACGCCACCAACGTGACCATCAACACCGCCGGGCAGGTGCAGGCGACCATCTCCGGTCAGACGGCGCCGCAGACGGTGGGACAGGTCCAGCTTGCGGTGTTTCCCAATTCCGGTGGGCTCGATTCGCAGGGCGACAATCTGTTCCTGCAGACGGCAGCTTCAGGCAATCCCGTCACCGGCAACCCGGCTTCGCCTGGGTTCGGCAGCGTAATGCAGGGCTTCATCGAGACGTCGAACGTCAATGTCGTGAGCGAGATCACCAACCTGATCACCGCACAGCGTGCCTACGAGATGAACAGCCGCGTCATCACCGCAAGCGACGACATGCTTTCCACTCTTACCAACCTACGCTGAGCCATGCGAACCATTACTCTTGCTGCCGTGCTGGTCGCCGCTGCTCCGGCCCACTCAGCGACATTGAAACCGCTCGCGACGCTGCACACTTCTGTCGTGCGGCTGCAGGACCTGTTCGTGGATGCGGGCGCGGACGCCGAACGCGTGCTCGGCCCGGGCCCCGGACCCGGCGGCCGGATCGTCGTGGAGTCACAGCAGCTTGCATACATCGCGCGCCGTTACGGCGTGGACTGGCGCCCGGCGTCGTCTGCCGATCATGCGGTGCTGGATCGCCCGGGCCGGCCGCTCAGCCAGGCCGAGGCGCTGGCGCCGCTGCGTGCTGCGCTGACCGCTGCCGGCGTGCAAGGTGATTCTGACATCGATCTGGCCGCATTCACGCCGCCGCTGGTGCCGCTGGAAGGTGGTTTCTCGGCGAACGCCACCAGTCTGCAGTATGATGCAACGTCGGGCCGGTTCACCGCGCTGCTGGCGCTGAGCGGCGCCACCATCGATCCGGTTTCCGTCAGCCTGTCGGGCCGGGTCGAAACCACACTGGAAGTGCCGGTCGCGACGATGCGACTGGCACCCGGTTCTGTGATCAGCCCTTCTGACCTGCGTATGGCGCGGGTCCGTGTGTCACAGATCGGCGGGGAGATAGCGCGGCGACCTGATGAAGCGATCGGTCTGCAGCTTCGTGAACAGATTGCAGCCGGCCAGCCGCTGCCGCGCGCCGAACTGATGCGACCGCAACTGGTGAAAAAGGGAGCGCGCGTGATCATGCTGTTGGAAAGCCCCGGCGTCGCGGTGACCGCGGAGGGTCACGCGATCGAATCCGGCGGCGAGGGCGACCGCATC
>DATIMO010000243.1:0-11576 GCA_035475215.1 Acetobacteraceae bacterium
GAGGCGGGAACCGATCCGGCGGCACATCCACGTCGGGCCGGCGTGCTGGAACGCGCGCATGGCGGCACGCTGCTGCTGGATGAAGTCTCCGACATGCCAATGGAGACTCAGGGCAAGATCGTGCGCGTGCTGCAGGACCAGGCGTTCGAGCGGCTGGGTGGTTCGCACCGGGTGAAGGTGGACGTGCGTGTGCTGGCGACCACCAATCGGGATTTGCAGGCCGAGATCGCGACGGGCCGGTTTCGGGAGGATCTTTATTATCGACTGGCGGTGGTGCCGCTGAAGATTCCGGCGCTGAAGGAACGGCGCGAGGACATCCCGGCGCTGGCGCAATATCTCATGTCACGCTCGGCAGAGAGTTCGGGGATGCCGGCACGGGAGCTTTCGGCGGACGCGACCACGGCGCTGCAGGCTTATGATTGGCCGGGCAATGTGCGGCAGCTTCGCAACGTGATCGATTGGCTGATGATAATGGCACCCGGTGGGGCGGGCGATCCGATCCGGCCCGACATGCTGCCGCCAGAGATTGGATCGAACGCGCCGGCGCTGCTGAACATCGACCCGACGGCGGACATCATGGCGCTGCCGCTGCGCGAGGCGCGTGACCTGTTCGAGACGCAGTACTTGCACGCGCAGCTTCTGCGTTTTGGCGGCAATATCAGCCGCACGGCGCAGTTTGTAGGAATGGAGCGCAGCGCGCTGCACCGGAAGCTGAAGCAGTTGGGAGTGAATTCCGAAGAGAAGGTAGGGGGTTAGGCCAACATTGCCAGCGCTGATGATCAGGACGCGAACGCGACGGCGATTTCTGACAGCTATCACCCCAAGGCGAACCTCATGCCGGCGCTCACGTGCTTTTTGATGCATTGAGTTTCCTGAGGGCGCTGGCATAAGCACGGGCGCAATTCCGCATTCCCCGTATGCCGGATCGGACACTGACCCCTGCGACCCTGGAGCGGATCTCCGTAACCGTCCCCGAACGCGCGCTCGAGGCGTACGAACGGGCCATCGCCAGCGTCTGCGACTCGGTTGGGTTCTTTCGTGACGACACCACCGGGCAGTGGCTGATCGAGGGCGTGACGCGAGTGGGCCGTGGAGACGCGGAACTGCTGGCAGCCCTGACAGTCGCCGAAATGCTTAGCGGGATCAGCGCGAGCCCGAACCGGGAGCGCCTCGCCCCCGAGGACTGGGTCGCCCGCAGTTACGCATCCTTCCCCGAACAGTGTATAGGGCGCCGCTTCGCGGTCCGCGGCAGCCACATCGCGGATCCACCCCGATCGGGGCGCATCACCCTGCGCCTCGACGCCGGATTGGCCTTCGGATCGGGGGAACACGGCTCCACAAGCGGTTGTCTGCGCGCACTGGAACATGTTGCGCATCTGCGCCCGCGCCGCATCCTGGACCTCGGCACCGGATCCGGCATCCTGGCGATCGCCGCAGCACGGCTGCTGCATCGGCCTGTTGCGGCGACAGATATCGATCCCTGGTCGGTGCGGCTCGCGCGACAAAACGCCCAGGCCAACGGCGTCGGACGGCTGATCCGGTTCTATCGCGCGGATGGCTGGCGCGATCCGCGCGTTCGACAGGGCGCACCCTATGATCTGGTGCTGGCCAATATCCTCGCGCGTCCGCTGATGCTGATGGCGGCGCAATTGGCCGCGCATCTCGCCCCCGGCGGCACGGTGATCCTGTCCGGGCTGCTGGCAACCCAGGCGCCGGGAGTGCTCGCCGCGCAC
Organism: Acetobacteraceae bacterium; assembly: GCA_035475215.1. GTDB lineage: Bacteria > Pseudomonadota > Alphaproteobacteria > Acetobacterales > Acetobacteraceae > DATDIC01. The sequence goes on from DATIMO010000243.1 coordinate 1,734, forward strand.
CGGGCGCGCGGCCTGCGTCTGCGGTTCCGGGTGAAGGAGCAGACATGGACCACGCTGGTGATGCGCACCCGCCGCACCTGATGGCGGGCTTGTACGTTGCGTCGAGCCGCCAATGTGGCATGAAACACCACCGCCCGTCGCGGCGGTCACCACATTGTGGACGCACAGAACACCGTGACCCTGCCCGGACCAGTCATCTTCCTGCTCGCGCTGCTTGCAACGGCTTTGCCAGTGATGCGGCCAGCGGTGGCGCTGGAAAGCGCCCCGGTGACCAGCGCCCGCGACGTGGCGACGCTGGTCTCCGACACCGATGCGGTCACGCCCGGAACGCCATTCCGTGTCGGCCTGCGGATCAGGCTCGCCCCAGGCTGGCACACTTACTGGCGCAACCCTGGCGACGCCGGCGTGGCGCCGGACCTTACGCTGGACCTGCCGGCGGGCGCTTCGGCCGGACCGATTGAATGGCCCGCCCCCCAGCGCGTCGCCGAAGGTCCGCTGATGACCTACGCCTACACCGGCGAAGTCCTGCTGCCGATCACGGTCACCCCGCCCGCCGGCGCGGCGGCGATGCCGGTCGAGGCCTCGGCCACCTGGCTCGTGTGCAAGGAGATCTGCGTCCCCGAGCAGGGCCGCTTCCGGCTCGACCTGCCGGCGGGACCGGCGGCGCAGTCGCCTCAGGCGCCGTTGTTCGCCACGGCCGATGCGGCCCGGCCCATCGCCTCGCCGTGGCAGGCACGGATCGCTGCTGACGGCCGTCTTTGGGTGCGCGGCGCCGAACTGAACCCCGGCTCGGTCGCCAACGCGTGGCTGATCCCCGCCAGAGCAGGGACGATCAATGACGCGGCGGTGCAAACCCTGTCGGTGCGTCGGGGCGGAATTGTGCTCGGATTGTCCGGTGTGAAACCAGGCAACGCGTTGTCCGGTCTGTTGACGGTCGTGGACCGGGCCGGCCAGGCGACCACGGTGGACCTGACCGCCACGCCCGGTGCAGTTCCCGAACCGCCGGCATGGCCGCTGGCGCGCACGTTGGCCCTGGCATTTCTGGGCGGACTGATCCTGAACCTGATGCCATGCGTCTTCCCCGTGCTGGCCATGAAGGCGATCGGCCTTGCCGAAACCGCCGCGCATGGCCGCGCACGGTCGTATTCGGTGTCATACACGCTGGGCGTGTTGGCCACCTTCGGCGCGCTTGGCGGCGCGCTGGTCCTGGCCCGGGCCGCCGGGGCCGCCGGCGGCTGGGGCTTCCAATTCCAGTCACCCGCCTTCGTTGCTGGCATGAGCTGGGTGCTGCTCGCCGTTGGGTTGAACCTGTCCGGTGTGTTCGAGCTCGGCGGTCGGCTTGCCGGGGCCGGCCAGGGGTTGGCGGCACGCGGCGGCCACCTGGGCAGTTTCTTCACCGGCCTGTTGGCTGTTCTGGTGGCGACGCCGTGTACCGCGCCGTTCATGGGCGCTGCCATCGCCGCCGGACTGGCAGCGCCGGTTCCGGTCACCCTGCTGGTGTTCCTGATGATGGGGATTGGCCTTGCCGCCCCATACGTGGTGCTGGCGGAAATCCCTGGCCTGACCCGGGTGCTGCCGCATCCCGGCCGGTGGATGGAGCGGCTGCGGCAGGTTCTTGCCTTCCCGATGTACGCCGCCGCCGCCTGGCTGCTGTGGGTGATCAGCCAGGAGGCAGGGCCGGCCGGAGTTCTGGGAACGCTTGCCGGCGCACTGCTGGTGGGCTTCGCCGCCTGGGTGCTGGGCGCCACGCAAACCGAGCCAGCCAGGGCCCGCCGGTTCGGACAATCGGTCGCGGCGGTGTCGGTTCTGGTGGCGATCGCGGTGCTGACCGGCATTGCCGGTGCGCCGCCGGTACCGGCGACCAGGCTGGCCGAGGCCGGAGCAGAGCCGTTCAGCACCACCCGGCTGGCGACCCTGCGCACCGAAGGTCGGCCGGTCTTCGTTGATATGACCGCCGCGTGGTGCGTCACCTGTCTGATCAACGAGCGCGTGGCGATTGCCACCCCGTCGGTGCGACGGGCCTTCGCCGAACATCGTGTGGCTTACCTGATGGGCGACTGGACGCGCCAGGATCCGGCGATCACCGCGTTCCTGCGCGCGCACGGACGGGACGGAGTGCCGTTGTATATGTTTTTCCCACCAGGGCACGGCCCCGGCGTGGTCCTGCCGCAGATTCTGACGGAAGGCGCTGTACTGGCTCGGCTGGAGGGGACTGGGGGCTGAGGCGGAGTGTTGCGGGCTGGAGCAATGATTTGATGCGAGGGTAATCTTGTGACGGAGGAAACGACTGGCGACGACGGAGGAGTGGATCCATGAACATTCATGCGCGCATCGGCGCTGACGTCGTCGCCAACGGTCGCGCCTACAAGCGGCCCCAAAGACCCGTTGTCGTCATTTGCATCGACGGCTCGGAGCCTGGCTACATCGAACAGGCGATAGCGAAAGGGCTGGCGCCCAATCTCGACAGGCTGATGAAAACCGGAGCGAGCACTACGGCGTTGTCGGTCATTCCAAGCTTCACCAATCCGAACAATCTTTCCATCATCACCGGCCGTCCTCCAACGTGGCACGGCATCGCCGGGAACTTCTTCTACGACCGAGAGGCACGCGAAGAAGTAATGATGAATGACGCGCGGTTTCTGCGCGTGCCCACCATCCTGGCCGAGTTTCAGAAGGCCGGTCTGAAGGTCGCCGTGGTGACTGCCAAGGACAAGCTGAGGACGCTCCTCGGCAAGGGCCTCGATTTCTCGAGCGGAACCGCGATCGCGTTTTCCTCCGAGAAGGCCGACAAGGCGAACAAGGCCGAGAACGGCATCGAGGACGTGCTCGGGTTTGTCAGGCTGCCGCTTCCGGAAGTCTATTCGGCGGATCTGTCGGAATTCGTCCTCGCGGCGGGCGTCAAGCTGCTCGATACCTTCCGACCGGATGTCATGTATCTTTCGACGACCGATTATGTGCAGCACAAGGCGGCGCCAGGATCGGACCTTGCAAACAGCTTCTACGAGATGTTCGACCGCTATGTCGGCCAGCTCGACACCGCGGGCTGCACGCTGGTGATCACCGCCGACCACGGCATGAACGACAAGCACCTGCCGAACGGCGAGCCGGACGTGATCTACCTGCAGGAGATACTGGACGAGCGCTACGGTGCCGGGTCAACCCGCGTCATCTTGCCGATTACCGATCCTTATGTCGCCCATCACGGCGCCCTCGGCTCTTTCGCAACGGTCTATGTCGATGCGGACAGGCAGGCGGCCGTGATTGAACTGCTGAAGGGCGTTCCCGGGGTGGAGCATTCAATTTCGGCAACCGAGGCCTGCACGCGCTTCGAACTGCCGGCAGATCGGATCGGCGATGTCGTGGTACTGTCCTCGCGCCACAAGGTGCTTGGCACCTCGGCCAAGCGCCACGATCTCTCCGGCCTTACCGAGCCGCTCCGCTCGCATGGCGGGCTGACCGAGCAGACCGTGCCGATGATTGCGAACCGCAAGTTCGAGATCCCGGCCGGGCGAACCCTTCGCAATTTCGATGCCTTCGATGTCGCCCTGAATTTCGTGAGCTGAGACACAAGTGTAGTTGCAAGCTTCATCATCGCCCATTCTGGTGGTGCGTATCAGCTTGCGGCGCGCGGCATTACCTCCGCGCGGATGCGGGCGCCGGCAATACGTTCCGCAACTTCCAGTTCATATGACTTTTGCAGATTAAGCCAGAAGCCGGGACTGGTCCCGAAATGACGCGCAAGCCGCAGCGCGGTCTCGGCGGTCACCGCACGCTCGCCGGCGAGGATCGTGCTGATGCGGTTGGCGGGTACACGCAATGCCAGCGCCAGGGCGTGCGCGGACAGTCCGAGCGGTTCCAGGAAGTCATGCCGCAGCACCTCGCCGGGATGGACCGGCGGCAAGCGTTCGCCGCTGTCGATAACGGAGAGGTCCACGCGGCCGGCATCGAGGTCGTCGCGGGAGATCAAGCGTTGCGTCGCCATGTCCGTGTTGCCTTCGTGCGTGACAGCCTCCATGGTCGGCAGCATCGAGCGCCACGAGTTGGCGCCGTGCCGCAGTGGCCAGCTCACGCGCCGTGCCCCGAGGCAAGCCGCCGGCAAAGATAAGCGCCGTCGCCTTGTTACGGAAACTCCGGATCACCGTAATACGTATGACGTAAAACGCGGTGCATCAAGCAAGAGACGCCCGACCGCAGACCGATGCTCAAGAGGCGTCTATAAAACCTCTGATTCCACGCACCATTCCCCCCAGGCCAACCGCAGCGCCACCCCAAGGTTCCGCCCGAAACGAGGTGCGTCGCATAGCGGGCTGGTTTTCACCCGCGCACGCAGTCCTGCCCGCAGCGTGGCCAGTCCGACCAGATCGGTTGCCTTGGCCACCGCCAGTTCGACATATCCGTCCAGATCGCCGGCCACCCAGTCACCAAGCCCGACATTGCTCAGATGACTCATTGAATGGCGTGAAGCGAAGGTTTCACCCGGCAAGGTCACTGTCGGAACGCCCATCCACAGCGCCTCGCACGTGGTCAGCACGCCGGAATACGGGAACGGATCCAGCACCAGATCGATCTGGTCGTATTCCGCCATGAACTGCCGGTGCGGCGAAGCACCTCGCAAATCGATCCGCTCGCGGCTGATGCCCCAAGCCGCAAAGGCATCGCGCACCCGCGCGGCCGTCTCGGTCTCGGAGAACTGGTATGTCTTCAGCACCAGCACGCTGGCTGGGACGCGGCGCAGTATCTTCGCCCAGGTCCTGATCACCTGCGGCGTCAGCTTGGCCAGATTGTTGAAGCACCCGAAACGGACGAAACCATTCTCCTTCGCCGGCAGCTTGCCGACATCCGGCGCGTAGGCCGGCGGGCTGTAGCAGACATATCCGTCGGGTAGCCGCAGCACGCGTTCGGTGTAGAACCGTTCCAGCTCCGGCGGGGTTTCCCACCAGTCCGACAGAAACCAATCGATCTCCGGCAGCCCGGTGGAGTGCGTCTGCATGCCGACCCACTTCAGCTGCACCGGCGCCAGCCGGTACGCACAGGCTGCCAAGCGGCCCAATTCCCCATAGCCGCCCAAATCGATCAGAACGTCGATCGCCTGCTCGCGCGCGAACGCAGCAAGGGCAGGATCGTCCAGCGCATCCACCTCATGCCATTCCGCCGCGCGCGTCCGGAAGCGCCGGGCAATCGAGTCTCCGCCCGTGGCCTGTGCCAGCCCGACGATCTCAAACTGCGCCGGATCCAGCGCCTCAAACCCGGCGACGGTCAGCCAGCCGACAGGATGGGCACGCAGCGAGCCGGACAGCAGCCCGATCCGCAGCCGCCGCGACGGGTCAGGCGAATTGGCAAACGCCGGCGACGCTCGGCGTGGCAGCCGCGCCGCGCATTCCGTGACCGCCGCCAGCATCGCCGCCCCGCCAACATTGCCGCAATAGGGCAGCGCGTTCGCCAATGTCCGGCGTGCTAGAGGCGAAGCAGGGTCGAGCGCCACCGCACGCCGGGCCATGTTCACCCCGTCCTGCTGCCGCCCGAGCGACACCAGTACGGTCGCCATGTTGCACAGCACGCCCGTTTCGGGCGGGTGCGATGCCTGAAGGATCGGTTCCAGCCGGGCATGCGCGGCGGCATGACGATGCAGACGCATCAGCACGGCGCCGTGGTCGTTGCAGAGTGCAGGATTTCCCGGATCGCGATCGCAGGCGCGACGCAGCACGGTTTCGGCCTCGGCCAGCCGGTTGGCGCGCGCCAGCAGCCGACCCAGCATGGCGGCCGGCGTGGTGGCATCCGGCACCAGTGCACATGCGGTTTCCAGCGCATCGATCGCCTTCGCCCGCTGCCCTGCCCGCTCCTGCGCCAGGCCGAGGGCGGTGAACAGCACCGGGTCGAGCGGATCCGCCTCGGCCCCCAGTTCCAATTTGACCAATTCCGCATCGAGCTGGCCCGCCGCGTGCGCGGCTTCGACACGATGCAACGCATAGCTGACGACGGCGGGTGCGATGCGATGCGCTTCGGCAAAAGCGGCGGCTGCACTGGTGCCGTCGCCGGTCAGCATCAGCGCCAGGCCAAGCGCATCCCACGCTTCCGCACGTTCGGGACAGAGGGCGAGGCAGCGCAGCAACAGACCTTGGGCGGTGTTGCCGTCGCCCGCCTGGATCAGCAGCGCGGCCCGCGCCACCAGCGCTTCCTGGCGCCGCGGATTGATCTGAAGCACCGCGGTATAAGCCTGGTCTGCTTCGACGGCGCGGCCCTCGCGGCGCAGGCTTTCGGCAAAGCGCAGCGGCGGTTCGTCCCAGTCCGGAAGCTGCTCCGCCAGTTCCTGCATCAACTGCCGCGCTCGCGCGGAATTGCCGTTGTGATCCTCGGCGATCGCCAGGTTCAGCAGCGTGGCCGGTGAGCGATCGCCCTGCGCACACGCCGATCGCAGGCGAGCCAGCGCTTCGGCGTGTTGCAGACCGTCCAGCTCAAGCAGCATGGGCCGGTCGCTGCAGCACAGCCAGCCGTCCCGGAACCGGCATGGCCGATTCGTTCCGCACCACCTGATTATCCATCGCCAGCACGGTCAGGCCGGCCGCCTCGGCCACTGCCGTCACGTGTCCGACGGTATGTGCATAACGGCCGCGCTGACCCAGTGCCCAACCGCGGGGCGCGTCGGCCGGGGCCAATTCCTCGAACGAGACAATGAACAGGCCGCCCACTTCCAGCCGCCGCGCCACCGCGGTCATCAGTTGGGTGATGGCGCCGAAATAGCACAGCACGTCAGCGGCGATGATGAGCGGGTAGGCCGCCTGATCAGCGGCCAGAAAGCGGGTTATCTCGGCTTCGTGCAACGCCGCGTAGAACTGCGTCGCTTTGGCCTTCGACAGCATGCGCGACGATATATCGACACCGATGAACGGACCGACCGGCAGGTCGGAAAGCGCAACTGCAACCATCCCAGTGCCGCAGCCGAGATCGAGCACAGGGCCGAAACGCGTGTTCTGGTGAAGCGCGGTGTAGCGCGGCATGACGGCGCGAATCGCGCCCGGGATGCGGTAGCCCAGCGAGATCAGATGCGCATCGAACCGGTCGGCGTAGTCGTCGAACACGGCCCGAACATACTCAGGGGCGGCGCAGTCGGGTTCCGCCGCACCGCTGCAGGATGCAACAAGGTGCCGCACGTACGGATCATCAGGGGCGAGCCTCAGAGCCTCCGCATAAGCCTCGGCAGCTTCAACACCGCGGCCGAGCTTCGACAGCGCGTGCCCCTGAAGCCCGAACAGGCAAGCATCGGCCACACCGTCCTGCCGCGCGGCGTCGGCCAGCAGCAGCGCATCGTCAAAAAGCTGCCGCTGTACTGCCAACAGCACGGCTGCATTACGCAGTTCCGGCGATGCCGGCGCCGCGGCGATGCCGTTCGCGAGTGTCGTTGCAGCCTGGTCCAGATCATTGCTCACGGCCTGGGCGTTGGCGAGACCGCGAAGAAAGGTAACATCCGCCGGTGCGGCGGCCACTGCCTCACGCAGGCACCGCACGCCGTCGGCGGGGCGACCCAGGTCCGTCATCAGCAGGCCAAGCAGCGCCTTGCCATTGGCGTCCGTTGGATCGAGCAGGACCGCATCCGCGGCATCGAGCGCGGCGCCGGCAAGATCGCCAACCCGATGCCGCAATTCCGCACGCCGGCGATGCAGGCCGGAGTGCTGCGGAAACCGCAGCAACGCCGCATCCAGCTCGTGACGCGCGGCCTCCAGGTGGCCGTCCTGCAACTCGAGCACCGCCGCAAGTTCTGCCAGCTGCGGCGATGCTGACTGATCCATGCGACGGAGCGCCGCCAGCATGGGTCGGGCGGCGCCGAACCGCTTGGCCGCAATCAACTCCGACAGACGCCGGGTCAGCGCATTCGGATCAGGTGAAGCGAGCAGAGTTTCCATTTAAGGCTCCTTTTGAGCCGATGGGGTCAAACCACGAGCGATCGCGCCTGAACCGCCAGCGCCACGAGCCCGAGCGGCGTGCGTGTTGAACTAGAGCTGTTGGCCGCGGCGAGCAGATAGCGTTGCGCGAACTTGTCGACGAATTTCGGGTCCTGCAGTTGGCTGATGTCCAGCCGGTTGGTGATGGCCGTCTCCTGGGCTTCCAGGGGCTGGAACGCGATCTGCAACGGAATGCCCAGTGCAGTTGTAACCACCCTGCGCAGAAGCGGATCGCCAAGAATTTGATCCACCGAACTGACCGATGCAGCATTGGCGCGAAAGGCTAGTGCATCTGACAGGCCGGGCGTTGTGGCATCGAGCGACTGGCGCCAGCTTACCTCGGCATAGGCATTGGTGATCGTGTTGATCACGTCCGGGTTCTGAATGATCGACAGACCCTTGTTCGCGAAATCATATGTCTGGACCGCGGACTTCCAGCGCGTATCGGACAGCGTGTTGGCCAGCGACTTGGAGTCATCGACGTTCGACAGCAGTGTCTTCTGCGCCAGAGCGGTGTACTGAACCTGATCGCCGAGCCCGTTCGCGGTCAGCAGCACCTTCATCGCCGTCGGGTTGTCCAGCAATTGCTGCGGCGTCGTGGCGGTCTGCACCGCGGTGACGAACGCCGCTATGTCCCGTGCTTCAGCGGGTTGCGCGGCGGTCAGTTTGACGTCCTGCGTTTCGTTCTGTTCCGCCTGCTGCAGCGCGTTGATCGGGTTCTGGCCGGTCCCGTTTGTGGCCTGGGATCCCGATCCATACAGTATGCCGAGCAGGCTGCTCGCGCCTGTGGACGAGGCCGGGAACAACCCGGTGAACAGCGACGGAAGGTAGGAGAAACTGTCGCTCACGCGGGAACGCCCGTCACGCCTCGCCGGACAACCCGCCGGCCATGTTGCCGTTGGCGGATACCAGGAAATCGAAATCGGGGTTGTCGCTGTCCATTTCCCGTTGCACCGCCAGTCCGACCGAGATGATCGACGCGCGCAGCGCATCGGGCAGCGGGTTGTTTGGATCCGACATCAGGTCGGCCACCATGCGCCACAAGCGGCGGTTGTCGGCCAGCGCACGTGCCCGCAGGACTGCGGAACCGTCGCGCGCGCCGCGCAGTCCGGCGTTGATGTGCCGAAACACGTCGGCCTGCTGCTCACGCATGTTGCGGTGCGAGGCTGCCGCCTGATAGGCCCGCGCAGCCTGCATCTGGGTTTGCATTTCAGGGTGTCCTTGAATGTGCCACGGCATCGCCGCTGCTTCGTCCCATCACCGCATCCTCATGGCGGATGATGCGACGCACCAGCTTGAGCGAGCGATAACAGTCGTCCGCCTCCGCCGCTGCCAGAGCGGAATTCAGCATCTCGCGGGCGAGCGACGAGGTGGTCGCGCCGGTGAACGCGGCTACCAGTTCGCGTGCGGTGGCGAGCCCTCGCTCCCGCTCCTCCGGCGTGCCGATATAGGCCGATTGCAACGCGAAATAGATGCGCCGCGCCGGTGTGTCCGCCTTGTCCGGTTCCATGATCTGTTTGCCGAACAGGAATCGTGCACGCGCGGTCAGTTCGATCCGCGACTTCGTACGGAAGCGGATCGGTGCGCCATTGACGATCATCACCTCGCCCTGACGCAGTTCCAGAACCAGGGTTGACATCAAGCCTCCTGTGATCAGCGACGCCCAAGCCGACCGCCGCGGAGGCGGGTCGGCGCCGGGGCCGATAGTCGGTCCAGCCCCGGCGCCATCGCGTCAGGCGTTCTTGACCAGCGTGAGCAGGGTCCCCGGCGCCTGGTTGGCGAGGGTGAGCGACTGCGTCGCAAGCTGCTGGCGAATCTGCAGCGCCTGAAGCTGCGCTGATTCCTTCGCCAGATCCGCATCGACCAATGCGCCGAGGCCGCTGTTCAGCGAATCGATCTTGTCCGA
>DATIMO010000244.1:0-6696 GCA_035475215.1 Acetobacteraceae bacterium
CAATATAGATGCTGGCGCCGAGATCGATGCGGTCCGGGCCTTTATCGAGCTCGATCAGCACAGCCAGCGCATGACTGGCGCCGGCTTCGCGCCTGACCGCATCGGCAATGGTTTCAGCGATCTGCTGCGTGAGCTCTCCACCGGTCCAATGCGGCTGAAGCTGTGTCAGGTCACGAACCACAGTGCCGCGATGGAACACACGCTCTGCGGCGGGAAGGTGCGCCAGGCGCCCGGCGATCTGTCCGGCTGTGAACGTCTCGACCACCGCAATAGACGCTTCTGCCCGGATCAGCTCAGCCAGTACGACACCTTCCAACGTCTGGTCATCCTCGGCCAGGATGAAATTGCCGAGGCGCTTGCGGATTTCAGCTTCCACCGGCTTCAGCTTGGCGCGGACATCCTCGGTGCTGGCGCCACGCACGGTCAGCTTGGTTTCAAGCTGCGGGTAGTGCGCGCGGAATCCCAGCTTGACGCTGCCATCTGGTACCAGCGCCTCAATTCCAGTCAGCAACGAATCCACGTGCGATTCACCGAGCCCATACGAATGGAAGCGCTTGAGCACAATGACTCCCGGTACGCCGCTGCGTGCCAGCAGGCGGGGGATTATCTGCTGTTCCAGCATGCGCCGCAGTTCGCGCGGCACCCCTGGGGTAAAGAAGAACCGGGCTCCGCCGATATCCATCGCAAAGCCGCAAGCAGTGCCGACCGGATTGTCCAGCAGTTCCGATCCGTCGGGCAGCATCGCCTGCTTGCGGTTGTTGGGCGGCATGATGCGGCTGCGGCGGCTGAAGAACGATTCCATCCGCACCAGCCAGTCTTCGTTCAGCACCAGATCGACACCGGCGGCCTGCGCGGCGATTTCCTGCGACAGGTCGTCGATGGTAGGTCCGAGTCCGCCATTGACGATGACGGCATCGGCCCGCTCGGCGGCAAGCCGGAACGCTTCCAGAAGGCGCGGCCGGTCATCGCCGACCGTGGTGCCCCAGATCACCGACAGCCCGACATCCTCCAGCTTCTGGCTGATGTAACTGAAATTGGAATTGACGATCTTGCCGGTAAGGACTTCGTCGCCGGTACAGATGATCTCGATGCGCATCGCCGGCCTAATATGCCAGGAAGCCGCCATCGACTGGCAGCGTAACCCCGGTGATGTAGCGTGCCATGTCGGACGCCAGGAACACCGCCGGTCCGGCAACATCCGCGGTTTCGCCAATCCTGCCCAGCGGAATCCGGTTCTGGAAATTCCGCATGTAATCGGGGTTCTGCCTTGCCGTCGCGTTCAGTGGCGTGGCAATCAGGCCGGGTCCGATCGCGTTCACCCGAACGCCGAGAGGGGACAATTCGATCGCCAGCGCCTTGGTCAGCGCCCGTACCCCGCCCTTTGACGCGGTGTACGCGGCAGAGTTCGGCAGCGCCACGAAGGATTGCACCGAGCCGATATTGATCACCGCACCTTTGGTTTCGACAAGATGGGCCCGAAACGCGGTGGTCACATTGAACACCCCGTCGAGATTGACGGCCATCGTGGCGTCCCAGTCCGCCCGCGCGTCCGCGTCTTCGATCCTGCCGCGGCGAAGAATGCCGGCGTTGTTCACCAGCACGGAGATCGCGCCGACATCGCGTCGGATGGATGCGGCGAGCCCATCGCATGCATCCCGATCAGTCACATCCAGCGTATAGGCCGAAGCATCGCCGCCGATCGCTGCCGCCGTGCGCTGCGCCGCCGTGCCGTCCCGATCCAGGATCAGCACGTGCGCCCCAGCCTGAGCCATGGCATGCGCAATGCCTTCCCCGATCCCCGAACCGGCGCCGGTGATCAGCGCAATCCGGCCGTCCAACAGCCCTTGCATGATCAGCGCTGCAACACGGCGGTCACGGCGCCTGGCGTGGCAGTGCGCCCGCCATCCACCACATACTGCGCGCCGGTAATGTTGGACGCGAGATCAGAGCAGAGAAACATCACCACATTGGCGATCTCCTCCGCTGTGCCGTAACGACCAATCGGAATGCCGGCCTGATACCGCTCACCGACGGACGCCGGGTCGTCCGGGTTCACCATCGAGTGCAACGAATGGATCATGCGCGTGTCGATCGGCCCCGGGCACACCGCGTTCACCCGCACCCCGGCGCGCGCCACTTCGCCTGCCGCCACCTTGGTCAGCCCGATGACTGCATGTTTGGACGCCACATACGCCGACATCCCCGGCGATCCCATCAGCCCGGCAACCGAAGCCGTATTGACGATGGCACCGCTGTTTTGTCGCAGCATCACCGGCAGTACATGACGGAGGCCGAGAAACACGCCTTTCACGTTCACGCCCATCACCGCATCGAACGTATCCTCGTCGTACTCCGCGGTATGCGCGACCTTTCCCTCGATACCGGCATTGTTGTGGAAGCAATCGATCGCCCCGAACGCATCCAGCGCGGCTTTCACATAGGCCTGCACGTCAGCGGACCGGGTCACGTCGGCGGCGACGAATACCGCGTTGCCGCCCTGCTGGCGGATGATGCCGGCGGTGCCTTCACCTCCGTCCCGGTCCCGATCCACTACCACGATTTTCGCGCCATTCTTCGCGAAGCCGACCGCGGTGGCGCGACCGATCCCGTTCCCGCCGCCGGTGATCAGCGCCACTTTCCCGGTGAAGTCCATCGCATTCCTCCTGTTAGATTCAGGCTGTCAATTCGCGCGCTGCTTCAGCCAGACAGCCCTGTACATAGGGCGCAAACGATCGCGCAACCTCCAACCAGAAGGTCTGCGGAGCGGTGCGCCATAGCACGATTTCGGCCTTGCCGAACACGGTGCGCGTGCACATCCCCACCGGGAAGGCATGCGTGTCCAGATCGAGCGCGCAGAACGCGTTCAACACTTCCTCGGACCGCGCCCCGCTGATCTGAACAGCGATGGTGCGATGTGAAACATCAACCACGCTGGCCGGTTCATCACCTGGTGCGTCACCGGCGGTGGCAATCAGCGCCGGTGCATCGTCGCTGAGCCCCATCAGCAGCCATTCGTCCGGACCGAGCCACAAGGCGGCGCGATCGGCGGCCACATTGGCTCGGCACGGCACGTCCCCAAGCGGAACACCAATAGCGGCGCCTATCGCCGCGGCACCCGTCCGTCCGGCGCGCACCGAAATGCGCGCGCAATCCGGTAGCACGGCAACTTCGACATCAGCCATGCAACCGGGCTCCATCACGATCGTAAAACACGGGGTCGGTGACCTGCACCGCAACGCCGCCATGTTCCATAGGTACCAGCAGCATTTGACCGATCCGCGCCCGCCCGGAAGCAACCAAAGCGAGCGCAATCGAACGACCCAGCACAGCACTGAAATAAGCCGACGTTATGTGCCCCAGCGACGGACCGCCGTGCATGTCCGTAATCTGCGCGCCTTCCTCCAGCACTTCGTCGGTCAGCAGCCCCACAAGCTGCCTGCGGCCAGTGCGTTCCATGTCGGCACGCCGCAATGAACGCTTACCGACAAAATCATCCTTCGCCTTGCCGATCGCCCAGCCCATGCCGAGGTCATCCGGCGTCACCGTGCCGTCGGTTTCCTGACCAACCACGATGTAGCCCTTTTCGGCGCGCAGCACATGCATCGCCTCCGTGCCATAGGGCGCAATGCCATGAGCCGCGCCCGCGGCCAGCACCGCATCCCATACCGCAGCACCGTGCCCAGCAGGGACATTTATTTCATACCCAACCTCTCCGGTGAAGCTGACACGGAACAGTCGAGCCGGCACACCGGCCACCTGGCCTTGGCGCACGCTCAGATGCGGCATGGCATCGCAGTCGATGCCCCCAACCACCGTCGCGACCACCGCGCGCGCACCCGGCCCCTGAACGGCGATCACTGCCCATTGTTCGGTTATGGACGTCAGCCAGACCCGCAAATCAGGAAATTCCGTTTGCAGATAATCCTCCATGTGGTGCAGCACATGGGCAGCGCCGCCTGTCGTGGTGGTGACATGGAACCGAGCGGGCGCCAGCCGCGCCACCACGCCATCATCCATCACGAAACCGGCTTCGTTCAGCATCAGCCCATATCGGCAGCGGCCAACGCCAAGCCGCGCAAAGCTGCCAGTGTACATGCGGTCCAGAAACGCCGCGGCATCCGGCCCCGTCACTTCAATCTTGCCCAGCGTGCTGCCATCGAACACGCCGACCGCGTTCCGCACCGCCAGGCACTCGCGCGCAACGGCAGCATGCATGTCTTCGCCCCTCAGCGGGAAGTAGCGAGCACGCTTCCAGTTGCCGACATCTTCGAACACGGCACCACGCTGCTCCGCGCATGCATGCATGGGCGTCAACCGCACTGGATCGAACAGCTCGCCCCGCGCAGCGCCGGCCAGCGCGCCGAACGTGACCGGCGTATATGGCATGCGAAAGGTCGTGTGCCCGACTGCCGGAACTGGCCGGTGCAGCGTCGTCGCAACCAGTGCCAGCGCGTTCAGGTTGGACGTCTTTCCCTGGTCGGTCGCCATCCCTGTAGTAGTGTAGCGCTTGACATGCTCGATCGAGCGAAACCCCTCCTGCGCCACCTGTTTCAGGTCTTTCGCAGTGACGTCGTTCTGGAAATCCACGAACGCCTTGCCGTGCGTAACGGAAGTGGCCGTCGCCGGCCTGCGCGCCGATCCTATCACACCAATCGCCGCGCGTTGCACACCGCGCGCCGCCTCATCCCCGGCGGCTGAACCTTGCTCGATGCAATCGACTGTTTCAAAACTACCCACGCAGCCACCCGCGCTTCGTTCACGCGCCGCCGATACGCCCGGTACGAACGCCCCAAGCCCGTCATCGAAGCGCAACTTTCCGCGCGATTGCGAAAACAGATGCACCGACGGCGTCCAGCCGCCTGACATCAGCAGCACGTCGCACTGCACCCGTCCGGAACCGCGAAGTTCGACCCCATGCACGCGCAGCCGTCCCGCCGTTCCCGCCACCGTGCCGGTGCGCACCTCGATCCCGGCCGCCTTCGCCTCCGCCACCAGCGTCGCGTCCGGGGCGACGCGTGCATCAGCAATCACCGCAATCTCGATCCCGGCGCGGTGCAGGTCGATCCCGGCGCGATACGCACTGTCATCGCTTGTAGCGACCACCGCGCGGGTGCCGACCTTGACGCCGTAACGATGCAGATAACACCTTGCAGCGTCGGCTAGCATGATGCCCGGCCGGTCATTGCCGGGGAACACCAGCGGACGCTCGATCGCGCCGGCGGCGATCACCACCTCTCGCGCGCGCACCTGCCACAGCCGTTCACGCGGCAGTTCCGGCGGAGGCGCCGGCAGATGATCAGTGATCCGCTCGACCAGTCCGATCATGTTGCCGGGAAACCAGCCGAACGCGGTGGTGCGCGGCAGCAACCGCACGCCGCGCGCGTGCAACGTCGCGATGCAATCGGCCACCCATTCCGTAGCTGCCTTGCCCTCCAGCGTGCATGTTTCGTGCAGCAGGGCGCCACCGAATTCCGCCTGTTCGTCGCACAGAATCACGCGTCCGCCATGCTCCGATGCAGCGCGCGCGGCAGCCAGTCCCGCGGCGCCAGCGCCGATCACCAGCACCTCGCAATGCGCGTAGCGTTGCGTATAGCGGTCCGGATCAGCGCTGCGCGGTGCGCGCCCAAGCCCGGCCGCGCGCCGAATCGCCGGTTCGTACAGCCGCTTCCACCACGATCCCGGCCACATGAAGGTCTTGTAGTAGAACCCGGCACCGAGCAGCGGCGCGACAAACTTCGCGACACCGCCAATATCGAAGTGTAGCGATGGAAACCGGTTTTGACTGAAGGCGCGCAGCCCGGGATAGAGTTCCACCTGCGTCGCGCGCAGGTTGGGTGTGGTGCGTCCCGCGTCGCGCACCACCGTCACCAGCGCATTCGGCTCCTCCGCACCGGCTGACAGAATGCCGCGCGGGCGATGATACTTGAACGACCGCCCGACAAGATGCACGCCATTGGCCAGCAGCGCCGATGCCAGCGAATCGCCGGTGAAACCGTTATAATGCCTGCCATCGAAATTGAATGCCACAGGATGGTTGCGATCGACCCTGCCTCGATCGGCAGTGCGGAATGTGTCGGTCATGGCAGTGGCGGGCGAGATTCGCCAGGCTTGTAGGTCACCAGCACCTTGTCCGATACGGTATCACGCACGCAGTTGAAGAACCGTCCGCAGCCATGGATGTGGCGCCAGCGTTCGGCGTGTGGGCCCTTCGGATTGGTCCGCATGTAAAGAAATTCGGCCCAGGCGGCATCGTCCAGCTCCGTCGGGCGTTCCGGTCGGGCGATATGCGCCTCTCCGCCGTAATGGAATTCAATCTCTGGGCGCGCACCGCACCAGGGGCATGGGATCAGCAGCATCAGTGTGCCACCGCTGCGGCCGCGGCTTCATCGATCATCCGCCCGGAAGAGAACCGATTTAGGTTGAATGGCGCCGCGATCGGGTGCGGTTCATCCCGCGCCACGGTCGCGGCGAACACATGTCCGGAACCGGGCGTTGCCTTGAACCCGCCCGTGCCCCAGCCGCAATTCACGTATAGCCCAGGCACCGGCGTGAGCCCCATGATCGGGGAGCGATCCGGCGTTACATCCACGATGCCGCCCCAATTGCGCAGCATCCGCAGCCGCCGAAAGTTGGGGAACAGCTCGCAGATGGCTTCCAGCGTGTGTGCCGGCACATGCAGCCCGCCAGCCTGGCTGT
>DATIMO010000245.1:0-6183 GCA_035475215.1 Acetobacteraceae bacterium
CCATTTCGGATTCGCTGCGCCGTTCGAACGCCCAGTCATTGGCGACGACGATCTGCTCGAGCGCGTCGAGCGGGTTGGAGGCGGTTTCCTGATGCTGCATGCTGGTGGTGGCGGACATATTGGGTCTCCCGTCGAAGGAGGAAGGCCGGGTCGGGTGCAGGACCCGAATCGTCCGAATGCGAAATCCTGCGGTCCAGCCCGTGGAAGCCACGATTCGCAGCCTACTGGCCTGCGGCACCGCGCCGCAAGTATCACGCTGCTGTGAACCGACGGTTTCTCAGTCCGATGCCTCATTCGCATCGCCCCTGCCGGCCTCCAACGCGACAAGGCGTGCTTCAAGCGCAGCCAATCGGGTGGTCATGTCCGCAAGACGCGACTCCGCCGCTTCTTGGCCTGCCCGTGCATTCGCGGCCATCTGCTCGATGGCCTCCAGTTCCTCACGGCGAACCAGATCGAGGCGGCGGATCGCATCATCGAGCCGGGCGCGGATGATCGCCTCAACTTCTTCCCGCAGCCCCGCCAATGCCGAGATTGCCCCCCCGGCAACGCCGGCCAGGTCATCGAAGAATTTCGGCCGATCCGCCATAGCACAGTCCCCGTCGTTGCCCTGCATCGTTTCCCCGCCTCGTTCCCCCGCCTCGTTCCCCTGGTCGCCTTCGTGGCAGTCTTGCCCTTACTTGCCCTATAAGCGCGCCATGATCATGGTCACCGGCGGCGCCGGGTTCATCGGCTCGGTATTGCACGCCGCCCTGGCGCGCCGGGGGTTGGAAACCGTTGTCGTGGACCGGCTGGGACAGCATGGCAAGTGGCGCAATCTCGCCCGGCACCCCCCTTCGCGCCTGATCCCGCCCGATCAGCTCGACGACTTTCTTGCCGGGCATCCCCCGATCGAGGTGCTGTTCCATCTGGGCGCGATCAGCGAGACCACGGCAACCGACGGCGACCAGGTCTGGGCGACCAACGTGGAGTTGCCGCTTCGGTTGTGGCGCTGGTGCATCGGGCGCGGTGTGCGGATGATCTATGCATCCTCGGCCGCCACTTACGGCGATGGATCGGCCGGCTTCGAGGATGATTTCAGCCTGGAACATCTGCAAAAGCTGCGTCCGCTGAACCTGTATGGCTGGACCAAGCACGCCTTCGATCTCGATGTCGCCGGCATGCTGAAAGCCGGAGAGCACCAGCCCGTGCAATGGGCCGGACTCAAATTCTTCAACGTGTTCGGTCCGAATGAGTACCACAAAGGCACGATGATGTCCGCCGTGAAGGTCAAGCATGATGAAGTCGCAGCCGGCCTGGTGCCGCGACTGTTCCGGTCACAACTGCCGGACGTACCGGATGGCCATCAGGCACGTGATTTCATCTGGGTGGGTGACGTGGTGGAAGTGATGCTTTGGCTGCTGGACTCCCCCCACGTGAGCGGGTTGTTCAACATTGGTACCGGGCGGGCGCGCACGTATCTCGACATGGCGCATGCGGTCTGCGATGCCGCCGGTGTGGCGCGGCGCGTGGAGTTCATCGATATGCCGCAAAAGCTGCGCGGCCAGTACCAGTCCTTCACCCAGGCCAGCACTGAACGGCTGCACGCGGCCGGCTTTAGCGGACAGTTCACGCCGCTTGAGGAAGGAATTCGCCGTTACGTGCAGGACTATCTTGTGAAGCCTGATCCCTACGAATGATTCCAGTTCTGTTCTTTCCGCAATTCGATCCGGTCGCCCTTCAGGTGGGACCGTTCGCAATCCGCTGGTACGCGCTGGCCTATATTGCCGGTCTGGTGCTGGGCTGGCGCCTGGACCGCCGGCTGGTCCGCAAATCGCCGTTTGTCGCCACCGCCGAGCAGGTGGACGATTTCCTCACCTGGGCGACGCTTGGTGTCGTGCTCGGCGGGCGGCTTGGCTACGTGCTGTTCTATCAGCCCGCGCTCTATTTCAGCCATCCGGCGATGATCTTTCAGGTCTGGAATGGCGGCATGAGCTTTCATGGCGGCCTGCTCGGTGTCGCTGTGGCGATTCTTTGGTTCTGCTGGCGCAACCGGATCCCGATCCTGGGATTTGCGGACCGCATTGCGGTGTGTGCACCGATCGGGCTCGGGCTGGTGCGCATTGCCAATTTTATCAATGGCGAATTGTGGGGCCGTCCGGCTCCGGACTGGTTTCCCTTCGCGATGATTTACCCACAAGCCGGACCTGTTGCTCGGTACCCCAGCGAGCTGATCGAGGCGGCGCTGGAGGGGGTGGTTCTGTTCGCGATCATGCTGACGCTGGTGCGGCATGAGCGATTGCGCGAGCGTTTCGGCTGCCTGTGCGGCATTTTCCTGGTCGGCTATGCCATCGCCCGGATCACCGCTGAGTGCTTCCGCGAGCCGGACGCATTCATGGGTTATATCGCCGGTGTTCTGACCATGGGGCAGATCCTGTCCATGCCCGTGCTGCTGATCGGCGCCGGCATGATCTGGTACAGCCAAGTGGCCCAGCCAATCCGATGCCCCACAAAATAGCGCAGTCGCGCCTCTGCCGCAGTGACACCGGTCCCGAACGGCTGGATCGGTTCATGGCACGTGCCAATGCGGCCTATTACGCCGCCCGCGATCCGTTTGTCGATTTTACCACCGCACCCGAGATCAGCCAGGCATTCGGTGAAATCCTTGGCCTATGGGCGGCGATAACATGGGAGTTGCTCGGCCGACCGGCCCCCGTGCTGCTGGTCGAGGCGGGCCCTGGCCGCGGCACCTTGATGGCCGACGCCCTGCGCGCCATCCGGCACGCGGCTCCTGCGTTTTGCGCGGCGTTGTCGGTCCACCTGATCGAGACATCCGCGCGTCTGCGCGCGCTTCAGCAGGAAGCGGTGCCGAACGCGGTCTGGCATGACAGCCTGGAGACGGTGCCGGACGAACCGCTGTTGCTGCTGGCGAACGAGTTCCTCGACGCACTGCCGATCCGACAATTCGTGCGCCGCGGCGACTCCTGGACGGAACGGTATGTAATCGACAGCGGCTTCGTGGAAATGGATTCCCGGTCTCCTTGCGTGAGGACCCCCTCTCCCCAGCCTTGGTCTTCTTCGCTGCCCAAGCCCGCAAGGGGCGGGGGGGATGTTTTTGAAATCTGCGAGCCGGCCGTCGATTTTGCCGCCGTGCTGGGTCGCCGACTCGCCGCGCGCCCCGGCGCGGCCCTGTTTCTCGATTACGGCCCGTCAGACAGCACGATGGGCGACAGTTTGCAGGCGATTCGTGATGCGGGCCCCGCGGACCCGCTGCGAGATGCAGGCTTCGCCGATCTTACCGCCCATGTCGATTTCGGCGCCTTCGCCCGGGGCGCCACGGCTGCCGGCGCAGTGGCGCATGGCCCGATTCCCCAGGGGGTGTTCCTTAGCCGCATCGGTCTGTTCCAACGCACGGACCGGCTGGCCCGTCGGCAGCCACCCGCTCGATCCATGGCGTTGATCGAAGCGGCGCGGCGGCTGGCGGAACCGGACCGCATGGGAAGACTGTTCAAGGCGCTGGCCCTGTGTCACCCAGGCTGTCCCACCCCGCCCGGCTTCGAGTCGTGATCCCCACTCCCCTTCGTTCGCCGATACTGCCGATCGCTCATGGATTCTTTACCCGCCAGGGCGGTGTCTCCACCGGCCCATACGCGACCCTGAACTGCAGCCTGTCCAGCCAGGATAATCGCGACGCGGTGCTGCAGAACCGGGCTCGCGCCGCCCAAACCGTCGGTGCCGATGCGTCGGCTCTGGTGGGGCTCATGCAAGTGCATGGCACGGTTGCCGTGCAGGTGACCGAGGCCTGGGCGCCGGGCGCCGGACCGCGCGCCGATGCCATGGTGACCGACCGACCGGGCATCGCGCTCGGCATCGTCACCGCCGATTGTGCACCCGTATTGCTGGCGGACCCGCATGCCGGCGTGATCGGCGCCGCTCATGCCGGGTGGCGCGGCGCAGTTGCCGGCGTGATAGAGGCAACGCTCAGCGGCATGATCGGCCTCGGAGCATCCCGGGAGCGCGTGGTGGCGGCAATCGGCCCATGCATCCACCGGCGATCCTATGAAGTCGGCGATGATCTGCGCCAGGCAGTGCTGGCGGCGTCGCCCGATGCCACCGATTGCCTGACACACGGTCGAAGTGATGAGCGATGGCAGTTCGATCTGCCGGGCTATTGCCGCATGCGGCTGGCTTCCGCCGGCATCACCGGCATCGACGTGCTGGACGCGGACACGGCTGCCGATGAGGCTCGCTTCTTCAGCCATCGGCGCCGCACGCTTGCCGGAGGTGGGCCGATTGGGCACCAGATCTCCATCGTCGCGCTGATCGCCTGATGCGGAGTCAACTCATCCCTTGGCGATTGATCCCTTGGGCACTGATGGTTGGCCTGTTGCTGCCGCTGGCTGCCTGCGGCGACTACCCGCAGCCGTTTCTTGGGAACCCTGGTGCGGCGGCCATGCGGCTGCGCCAGCCACCGGAGCCTCGGCTGGCAATTCCGGCTCCTGGAGCCGCGATGCTGTCCGACGCCGGCAGCCAACAATTTGCCGCCGATATTGCGGAGCGCCTGCGACAGGGAGAGGTTCCGGCCTTCGCCCAACCTGCCGCAGCCACGGATTGGCGGCTGGTGATCTCGGCCCAGGATCGCGGACCCGACATTGTCCCGAGCTATACCGTGCTCAATCCGCAGGGCCAGTCGCAAGGCGCGGTGCAGGGCAAGCCGATCGCTATCGCCGCGTGGGCAGCGGCCGAGCCTGGCACGCTGAAGCAGGCCGCATTCGACGCCGCGCCGGGTATCAGCTCGCTGCTGACCCGGATCGAAACTGGCCTGATGCAGGCCGACCCGAACAGCCTTTACAACCGGCAGGCCAAAGTGGCGGTGCCCGATGTGACCGGCGCACCGGGTGACGGCAACGCCACGCTGACCAAGCAGATGCGCAGCAAGCTGGCGGCCTTGGGATCGCAGGTGCAGCCCGGACAGGCAGGCGCCGATTTCATCGTGCAGGGTCAGGTGAAGATGGTGCCCATTGCCGGCGATCAGCAGCGGGTGGAGATCCAGTGGATCATAACCAGTGCGAAGGGTCGCGAAGGCGGACGTGTCGTGCAACTCAATGACGTCCGGGCCGGCACGCTCGATCACTATTGGGGCGATGTCGCGATGGTCGTCGCGCAGGAAGCCTCGGGCGGCGTGAACGAGGTGATCCGACGGCAGACCGGGCATGAACCGGTCGAACCGGCCGCCGGGCAGATCCAACCGGGATCGCAGCAGCCGGCCGCGACATCCAAGCAATAGCGCGTGATCGCGTGAGGCGGAAACGCTGGAAAGCGTGAATCACGCGCTGAAACAAAGAAAGCTACCTAGGTCTAATCAAATACTCGGCGGCGCCCCAAGGCACCGCGAATCCAGGCAGATTGTTCTGACATAGAGTTACTCAGCTTGAATGTGTGGAATTAGCATAAGGGCTATGCCCAGCTTTGACCCCGGTCGCGAGTGCCAACCACAACTCTCACGGCATGGTGGCCGGCGACGAGAAGGGCTTAGTTGCATCGGTCACAAACATGACCAGGACGCTTAGGTCACTCGGGCCGCTGCTGGACACCTGCATCGGCGTGTTAGGCGAATGTCCGAGCATGGACTGACCAGCCGAGACACGTTTTGCGCCATCAGGCATCTTTTGGGTGAGGTCGCCGCTCAGCACGTAAAAGGTTTCCACCCCCGGATGCATGTGCACCGGTGTTTTGGCGCCGGGGGGGCCGCCGGCCCGATTAATGCGCAAGAGGTATTCAGGGGCGGTGAACGAGGGCACAGGTCCTATCTCAGCCACCTTGCTGCCGCCGGGCGATGATCCGCCGCGCGGCCCGAGCGTGAAGAGCCAAGCCTTGCCGGCGACTTCAGCGGCGAGTGCCGTCGGGCTAGCAGCGGCTTGTGCCTTGGCGAGAGTTGGGAAGGTGTCGATGCGCCAGAACAACGGGCCGGGCGGCAACTGCGAGACTTTCTTTTCGGTCACGGGTGTGACGTCGAATTTCTGCGCGTGGGCCGCCGTCGAGAGCAGCAACCCCACTATCGCGGTTACCCAGACGAGAAGTGAGCATCGCAAAGCCAGCGGGGGACGCATCATTTTGCCTCGTCCTCTTCTTCCTGGAAGGTAGAGCATTGGAGCCTACGCCTGATCGGCTGGCGCGATCCATCGACGACCTGTTGACCGTCAGGGG
>DATIMO010000246.1:0-5072 GCA_035475215.1 Acetobacteraceae bacterium
ATGGAGTACCGTTGACGCGGGGGGGCCCCCCGCGCCCATCTACGACGTGTCGATGACGCACCAGAAGGCCGGCACCCCGCTCGTGATCGTCGCGGGCAAGGAGTACGGCACCGGCTCCTCGCGCGACTGGGCGGCGAAGGGCACCTTCCTGCTGGGCGTGAAGGCCGTCATCGCCGAGAGCTTCGAGCGCATCCACCGCTCGAACCTGGTCGGCATGGGTGTGCTCCCGCTGCTGCTCCAGGACGGCATGGACCAGGAGAAGCTGGGCATCACCGGCGACGAGGTGATCGACATAACGGGCCTGCACGATCTGCACCCGCGGATGGAATTGTCCATGATCGTGCACCGCCCGAACGGGAAGACCGACACTGTGCCGGTGATCTGTCGCATCGATACGGCAGACGAGGTGAACTATTACCGGCACGGTGGCATCCTGCATTACGTACTGCGCGGCATGGCCCAAAGTCCCGAGAAGGCGGCCTGATAAAGGGGCCATAGCGCCGGTTCATCCCGACGCGGCTGGGCGGTGCGACAGGCGTGGCGGTCCGGTGCTTCCCTTGGATGCCCCCCGCGGAGCCTTCGCGGGCACGACGAGCGGGTGCTGCTGCGATACGCGTACTCCTGGCATATCCGCCATGCCAGTGAGACGAGGATGGCCGCCAAATTGATGGTTCCGCCGTGACCAATGGCACTTTACGGTGCGACGATCCATGGACGACCGCCTCACCCCCCGGCTTGACGATGCGCTGGTAGAACGGCTCGAACGCAATTTCGGCCGCGTGCTGTTCGCCACGCGGTGGTTGATGGCGCCGATCTATCTGGGGTTGCTCGCTGCGGTGGTGCTGCTGGCGATCAAGTTCATCCAGCAACTCGTATCCGCGGTGCGCGGATTTCTGCAGGTTTCCGCGACCGAAGCAATATTGGATATCCTGCAACTGGTCGATATCGCACTGGTCGCCAATCTGGTGCTGATCGTGCTGTTCGCCGGCTGGGAAAGCGTGATCGGGCCGTTGCTGACTGGCGGGCGCGTCCATTTCAGCGGGCTCGGCTTCGGGGCGATCAAGCTGCGGCTGATCGGCTCGATCGCGGCCATCGCTGCCATCCTGATGCTCGAGACTTTCATTCATATCGACCAAGTCCCGCCTGGCCAGGCGATGTGGCAACTGGCAATTCTGCTCGGGATCGGCATCACCGGCGTGCTGCTGGGGCTGATGGACAAGCTGTCGGAGGGCCACTGAACCGTGCAGGTCGGCATCCAGTTCTTCCCCGATATCGGGCCGGACACGAAATCGGCGCGCGACTATTGGCGCGAGTCCCTTCGCCTCGTCGATCTGTGCGACCGCTACGGCTACGGCCACGTGCGCACGGTCGAGCATTATTTTCACCCGTACGGCGGTTACAGCCCGAATCCGGTCGTGTTTCTGGCCGCCGCCGCGCAAGTCACGCGGCGCGCGCGATTGGTTACCGGTGCCGTGCTGCCGGCATTCAACAACCCGCTGAAACTGGCCGGCGAGTTGGCGTTGCTGGATGCGCTGTGCGACGGGCGACTGGATATCGGCTTCGCCCGTGCCTTCCTGCCGCACGAATTCGCCCGCTTCGGCGTCGCGCTTGACGAAAGCCGCGCCCGTTTCGACGAAGGCATGGAGCAGGTGCGGTTGCTGCTGGAGCAGGAGAACGTGACCTGCACCGGTCGCTTCCACAGCTTCCGCAATGTCACCTCGTTCCCGCGCCCAACCCAGCGTCCACGCCCGCCCTTCTATGTTGCCGTTCTGGCGACGCCGGAATCATTCGAGCGTGCGGGTGCGGCCGGTCATGCCATCATGGCTATCCCGATGGCGGGTGCGGCACTGGGCGAACTGATCGCTCGATATCGGGAGGCTCGTGCCCGGGCCGGCCATGCGGGACCCGGCACCGTCATGCTGGCGTTCCACATGTTCTGCCATCGCGACCAGGGCGAGGCGGAGCGGATCGCCCGCGGACCGCTGAACCGCTATCTGGGCTCGTTGGTGAACGCCGCGTCGGACTGGACGTCGAGCGCAGCCTCGGTTGACTACCCGGGCTACGACAAAGTGATCGCCGGGTTGGCGGCCGAGACGTTCGAGACGCAGGTGGACAAATGTGCTGCCTGGGTCGGCACGCCCGCGCGCATTCTGGACACGGCGGCCACCTATCGTCGGCAGATCGGGGAATTTGAAATCGCCTCGTTGCAGGTCAATTTCAACGACATGTCGCTGGCGGATGCCGAGGCTTCGATGCGCCTGTTCGGCGAACGGGTGCTGCCTTACCTCGCGACACAACAGTAACGATCAGGCTCCGCTACCGTTTCCCCGGTCAGACGCATGTCAGTCGGTGCCGCACCTTGTGCTATGCTGTCCCCATGAACATCGCCCTCCGCACGCCGCGCATGACGCGCGAGCAGTTCTTCGCCTGGGCTCAGGTGCAGGACGTCCGCTATGAATTCGACGGCTTCCAGCCGGTCGCCATGACCGGCGGGACCGTCAGACACAGTCAGATGACCTTGAACATTCAGTTTGCGCTACGCACGCGTTTGCGCGGCGCCTGCCGACCTCTCGGACCTGACGCCGGCGTCGCCACCATCGGCGATGCGGTCCGGTATCCGGATGCCTTGGTCACCTGCACGAAAACACCGGATAGCGCCTATGTCGTGCCAGGGGTGGTGGTGGTGTTCGAGGTGCTCAGCCCGACCTCCGGCCGCACCGACCGGATCGACAAACTGCGTGAATACCGTGCCGTTCCGTCCATCCGCCGCTACGTCATCCTGGAGCATGCGGGGATCGGCCTGACCGTCTTCGAACGTTTGCCCGGCGAGGAAGACTGGCGAGCCACCGCGCTCACGGCGGAGGACACGCTGCGAATGCCGGAGATCGCCATCGAAATTCCGGTCATGGAGTTCTACGACAACGTCGATCTGCCGGACGCCACACCCTCGGCGCCATCCTGAAATGACTTTCGTTCGTCACGCCCGCGAAGGCGCAACCGGAACCGTCGGAAATCAATCTATCGACTGCTCCAGTCGCGCCCGTCACATGTCGCCATGGCTGTGCCGGCTCGCCGTCGGGTAGCGAGGATTCACCATGGCAGGCGGGGAGCCACGGAGAAGGCTTTTTTCGCTGCGCGCAATGGGGACAGTCGGTCGGCGAAGCGCAAGAATTTCTTCTCCGTGTCTCCGTGGTTTACCTTCCTTGCTTTACTGCCCGCGTGTGTAAACAACCGGATTAACCGCAAGCCGTCGTTGCCAACGGCGTTGTCCCGGCTCGAAGCGATCATGGCCTCAACCGCGTTTTCAGCACCTGAAGCCGACGATGCACCATCTTGACCTCCGCGTCGGTTGGACTGATCGCGTAAGCAATCTTTGCCGCGCGTTCCGCCAGCGTCAGCCATTTCGTCTCACTGATCGATTCAAACAGGTCGAGCAACGTTGCAGCCCGTATGGTGGCCAACAGCTTCCGGGCGCTCTGGTCCTTGAGCTTGCCCGAATGCAACGTATCCGAGACAGATATCGCCTCATGCAATTGGCGAGAAACCCGAAGGAACCAAGCCCAGCGCAAATACAGGTCATCCGGGATTTTGCCGGCGACTTGGTGCTGTCCGGCCAGTTCAGCGAACACGCGTGCGCCGATGCGCGCCAGTCCGATCTCTCCGCCGGCGCTCAGCGCACGATAAAACCGATGCCGTTCTTCCGCGCCTGGCAGCTTGCACGTCGATATCGCTCGCAAAAACGCCAGCACCGCTCGCCGATCCTCGTCCGAGGCAAGCCGGTCGGCATCAATGCCGGCCTGGCCCAGCTCGGCACGCAGGTCCCGTTCCAGCACTTCGCCTGCCGTCCATTGTGCCCCGATCGCGCCGATCAGCGGAGCGTCCGGCCGGGGATCGATAATTTCACCGTTGCGCGCGCCCGCCAGCAATAGGCGTCGGCCGCCCTGTAGCGTCACCGCCTTGCGCTCAATGTCCAGGTCCAGGATCGGAACCGCCTCCGTGCTCACGCCGTCATCCAGCAAGCAGCCTACTAGCAGCCGGCGCGCAATCGCGGCATCCACCCTCGCCAGCCAGATCAGCACGTCTCGCACCGGCGCGGTGGCTTCGTGGATCATGCCATTATCGTCCTGCGCCCTGTAGGAGTACCGCGGCCGTCGCTGCAGCACCGGTGGAGGACGATATCACCGCGAGGACCGAGGCGACGAAGCAATCTGCTTCCGCCAGCACGCGCCCGGACGCGTTCCGAATCGTCGCAGGGACAGAAGAAGTCGCCCATTCGAACGTTCATGGTTGCACCGGACCGCGTCCCAGTCCCATCTAAGCGTATCAATGACCAAAATCATAAGCTGGAATCTGCTCCGCTTGCGCGGTGCCTCGCTCGACGACGTCGCCCGGCTGGTGCGGCGGGAGCGCCCGGAACTTCTGCTGATGCAGGAGACGACGCCCGAAAGGGACAAACTTGCCGCCAGGGTGGGGGGGTTACTACGTGCGCAGTCCGCTGCCCGGCCGCATCCACGGGCTCGCAGTCTGGAGCGCAGTGGCATTTACTGCCCCTCCGGTGGTGCTGCCGCTGCCTTCTGGCGCGGTGTTCGACCACGCCCGCCAGGTTCTGGACCTTGGCGATGTTGCGATTGCCAACGTGCATCTGTCGCATGGCCAGGTGCTGAACCGCCGCCAACTCCGGCACGTCGCAGAAATGCTTCCGCACCGCGCCGCAGTGCTCGGCGATTGCAACCTGGTTGGACCGGCATTTTTGCCCGGGTTCCGCGATGTTGGCCCGCGCGAGCATACCCACCGAGCGGGCGAGGTGGTACCGTTGCGAATCGACCGCTGCCTGGTGCGCGGAGTCGGCTGCGTGGAGGCCAGGTCCCTCCCGCGCCAGACATCCGACCATCGAGCGATCCTGGTCCGATTGGACGCCGCTGCCGAGCATCATCGCCCTGCCCGTCTGCCACAGCGCCTCCGCGAAGCTTGGCCAGCGCGGAGGCGCCGATCGGTATCTGCCTCAGCGAACACCCCACAGTCGGCGATAAATCGATAGAGCATGATCGCTTTGGGGCGGGATCGTCAGGCCG
>DATIMO010000247.1:0-3022 GCA_035475215.1 Acetobacteraceae bacterium
TGACCAGCATCAAGGACGGCAAGCTGATCGGCACCGATGGCGAGATGATCGACGCCATCGCGCAAAAGCTGGGGCTGACGACGAAGCCATCCTTGATGGAGTGGTCGGCGACGATCGAAAGCATCCGCAGCGGTCGGGCCGATGTGATGCTCGGCAACATGGGTTGGACGCCAACCCGTGCGAAGGTGATGCTGGTTACGGATGCGATCTATTACGCCGGTACCTTCGCGACGATGAAGAAGAATGTGCCGCTGGACAAGGTGACCATCGGCGACATGAAGGGCCGCAGCATCGGGACGGTTACCGGATTTACCATCGTGCCGGAGATGAAGAAGGTGCCCGGCACCACGGAAGTGAAGCTGTACGACACGTCGGACGCGTGCATTCGCGACGTGACTGCCGGGCGGCTGGATTTTGCGATCCTGGATGCGCCCACGGTGGATTACATGATCCTGCAGAATCCCGGTTGGGGACTGAAACAGATCCCAATCGTGCATGACGATGCGTTTTCCCAGCTCACCAGCAAGCAGCACACTGTCATGGGTCTGAACCAGAATAACCCTGACCTGTTCGATGCGGTGAACGCCGGGGTGAAATGGCTGTGGAAGACCAAGCTGAACGCGAAGCTGCTGGCGAAGTATGGCGTCGGCAACCCGGATTATCTGGTGCCGCCGGAGCCGAACCCACGCATCGGCGTGGATCGCGACGCCAATGACAACCCGATTGGCGCCGGCGGGCACAGCGTGAAGGATTTCTCCTCGCTGTTCGCGTGACGGGCGAGACGTCGGCTTCCTGCGAACCGCTTGTGCGGATCGTCGATCTGCACAAGCGGTTCGGCTCGCTCGAAGTGCTTAAAGGCATCCACCTGACGGTCGCGGCGGGCGAGAAGGTTTCAATCATCGGGCCATCGGGATCCGGCAAGACAACGCTGCTGCGCTGCATCAACTGGCTGGAGCGACCGAGCAGCGGGCAGGTGCTGATCGAAGGGCAACCGATCGGGGAACGGCTGAACGGCGGGCGCCTTATCGAGATGCGCGACCGCGAGCTGGCGCGCATGCGGGCACGGATCGGGATGGTGTTTCAGCGGTTCAACCTGTTTCCGCACCTGACCGCGCTGGACAATGTTGCGGTCGGGCCGATCAAGGTGCTGCGGCGGCCCGTTGAGGAAGCGCGGCGCGAGGCCATGGCGCTGCTGGAAAAAGTGGGATTGGCGCACAAGCGAGACGTGTATCCCGAAATGCTGTCCGGCGGGCAGCAGCAGCGGGTTGCCATTGCTCGCGCGCTGGCGATGCGGCCGGTGCTGATGCTGTTCGACGAGGCAACCTCGGCGCTCGATCCGGAGCTGGTCGGCGAGGTGCTGACGGTGATGCGCCAGTTAGCGGCGGAAGGCATGACGATGATCATCGTCAGCCACGAGATGCAGTTCGCGGAGGATGTATCCGACCGGGTCGTGTTCATGGATCATGGAGAAATCGTGGAGCAGGGTCCGCCGCATGCGATATTCCGTGCTCCGTCGCATCCGCGCACGCGGGAGTTTCTGCGTGCGGTGATTGAGCGACAGGTGTTTCAGGCAGCGCAGGCGTGATCGACTCACGATGAATGGACCTTGGGCGCGAACGTTCGCGCAGTTCCCTTATCTGCTGGATACGCTGCTGCTGGGCGTGGAGATGACCGTGATCGTCACGCTCGGCGGGTTCGCGGTATCGGTGCTGCTGGGGCTTGGCGGTGCGCTGCTGCGGACATCGCGGCTTGGCCTGCTACGTGCGGTCGGCACGCTATATGTCGATGTGTTCCGTGCCGTGCCGGTGCTGACGCAGCTTTTCATCATCTATTTCGGGCTGGCGGAGATGGGGGTGAGACTGGCGCCGATCCCGGCAGCGATCATCGGCTTCGGCATCAATGGCGGGGCATATCTGACCGAGGTGTTTCGCGCGGGGATCGAGGCAGTGCATCACGGCCAGAACGAGGCGGCGCTGGCGATCGGCATGACGCGGTTGCAGGCGCTGCGGATCATCGTGATCCCGCAGGCCATGCGGGTGATTCTGCCACCGCTGGGCAATTTCGGGATCGGTCTGCTGAAGGACACGTCGGTCGCTTCCTCGGTGGCGGCGCCGGAGTTGACGTTTCGGGCGCATATGCTGGTGGACCAGACGTATCTGAGCACGCAGATCTACCTGATGGTGGCAGCGCTTTATCTGGCAATGAGCCTGCCGCTGGCGCATCTGGTTCGCCGGCTGGAACGGCGATCGGCGCGGGGGCGACCGGCGTGAGTGGCGACGATCTGCTGGAATGGATGCCGCAGCTTCTGGTGGCGGCTGGCGGCACGCTGAAGATGGCAGTGCTGGCCTATGCGGTGGCGGTGGTGGCAGGACTGTTGCTGGCGCTGGCTCGGATTTCCCGCCGGCGGGTGCTGGCGTCGGCGGCCGGGTGGTATATCGAGCTGATCCGCGGCACCCCGGCGTTGACGCAGTTGTTCCTGATCTATTTCGGTCTGGCGTCGGCGGGGTTCGTGCTGTCGGCGTTCACCGCGGCGGTGGTCGGGCTGGGCATGAACTACGCCGCGTACATGGCCGAGGTGTATCGGGCGGGAATCGCGGCGATCCATGCCGGGCAGCGCGAGGCGGCGCTGGCCATCGGCATGACAAACGCGCTGGCGATGCGCAGCATCATCCTGCCGCAGGCGATTCGGATCATCGTGCCACCAATGGCGAATTATGCGGTATCATTGCTGAAGGATACCTCGGTGGCGTCGCTGATATCGGCGCCGGAGTTGATGCTGAGGGCGCGCGACCTTAGCAGCGAGTATTTCATGCCGATGCAGCTCTATTTGCTGGTCGGCGGGATGTACCTGGTGATGGCGTACCCGCTGGCGAAGGGGGCACGATATCTTGAGTTGAGGCTGGGACGAGGACGCGGAGGCGGGTAGACGGTGCGGCTTCAATGCTTCCGGTGCATATGGAGATCAAACCAATGACGCTCACTCTTTCCGAGGCCGACGTTGCCGCGGGACTGAAGCTGTTCT
>DATIMO010000248.1:0-3928 GCA_035475215.1 Acetobacteraceae bacterium
ATTGGCCAAGACGATCCGCGTTGTTGCCGGGGAATTGACGGCGAGCGGAGCGTGGCCGGGAAAATTGCTGTCGCGAACCGCCCTGGCATAGGGGGATCCCAGTGTCATCAGGATCAGGGCGAGGAGGTTTCGATGGCCGCCTGCCGCGACTGTGGGGGTCGCCGCTATTGTCATCGCTTCAGGGCTTCTCGTTCTGGTATTTTGGTTCCGGCGACGAACGCCGGGGAACAAAGCACAGGCTGCGCACTGACCGCCGATCGCGGCAAGCGCAAGTTCGTCTCTACAAACCGCAGAAGGAGGTGCAATAATGCAATATCAGATAGCCGTTGTCGTCGGCAGTTTGCGGCGCGAGTCGTTCAACCGCGCGCTGGCGAATGCAGTCGCCAAACTGGGTCCGCAGGAGTTCACGTTCAAACAGGCACAGATCAGTGACCTTCCGTTATACAACCAGGACGACGATGCCAATCAGCCTGCCGCCGTCAAGCGATTGAAGGGAGAGATCAGCGCGGCGAATGGCGTTCTGTTCGTGACAGCCGAGTACAACCGGTCGATTCCCGGTGTGCTGAAAAATGCGATCGACAACGCTTCGCGACCATATGGCCAAAGCGCCTGGGCAGGAAAGCCGGCAGGCATTCTCGGGGTGTCTGTAGGTGCAATCGGAACTGCAGTGGCGCAGCAACATCTGCGCACCGTGCTCGCCTATCTGAATATGCCCACGCTGGGGCAACCGGAAGCATTCATCCAGGCAAAGGAAGGACTGTTCGATAGCGATGGCAGTATCGGCGCCGGCAGCAAGGCATTCCTGCAAAGCTGGATGGATGCATATGTTGCTTGGGTGAAACAGCACGCCGGGCAGTCCTGAGCACGAACAGTCGACCGAGTGCAACCTCTCCCGCAAGCAGACCGCTTGCGGGAGAGGCGGATTGCCGGACGCTGTTTTTCTTGCTTGTAGTGCTGCTACGCGGCCTACCGAGCGAAACCCTCCAACTCCTGCTTCGCCCAGGCAATCGTCTGGTCGATTGAATTGCCCGAGTACAGCTTCGCCACCATCGTCGGCACCGTGCCGCGATTCCACATCTGCACCGCGATATCGGCCGGAGCCGACGAGCCGGGGACATAATATGTCGCATCATGCCACGGCCGGATCGGATAGTTGAACACGGTACCTTTCGGCGGTTCGACCTCGGACCAGATCTTGAAGTCCGACATCGAGAGGAACGGCGGAATATCGTAGCCAACGGTCGCAGTATCCAGCGTCTCGACCTGCTCGCGTTCCGACAAGTAATGCAGCAGATCCTTCGCCGCGCTCTTGTTTTGCGCGAACGACCAGATCCCCCAGTAATACGGCCGGATCGGCACCAGGCGCCCCTTGACCCCCTTCGGATTGGGGAACGTCCAGCAATCCTCGGCCACCTGCGGCGCGTCCCGCTTGGCCACCGCCCAGGCCGACGGCGGATTCCAGATCATCGCGCTTTTCCCTGAGATCAGCGCCCGGTTGTTCGATGCGTCGTCGTAGCTGACCGTATCCGGCGGCAGGACTTGCAGCATCTTCTTGGCGTATTCCAGCACGTTCTTCACATTGTCGGAATCGACAGTGATGTTGCCCTTGCCATCCACAAGGTCAGCGCCGAACGCGGCAAAGATTGCACCCCAGGTCTGCACCGAATCCGTCGTCGGCCCGCACCCCATGCCGAACGGTTCGCCTCCCTTGGCGCAAGCCTCCGCCACCTTCAGTTGCATGTCATAGGTCCACTCGGCCGCTGCTTCGGGCGTGGACTTCTCCGCCGGATACCATTTCTGCACATCGATGCCGGCATATTTCTTGAACATGCTGATCCGTGCGCAAGCCACCAGCGCCGCACTGCCGGAAGCGCTGGGCACCGCCATCCAGTGCCCGTCGATTTTGGCCAGATAGTCGTTCTCCGGAGCGACCGGACCATACTTGTCGATCAGCGACGCCATTACGTCATCGACCGGCGTCAACTGGTCCGCCCACTGGTGCACCGTCCAGATATCGAACGCGAAGATGTCGTGGCCCGTCTTGGCGACCGCTTCCGCCCCCATCGTCAGGTCGATCTTGTTGCCGATCGCCGTCAGGAAATCGAGTTGCACCTCGACCTTGTTCTTTTCCGACCAGGCGGCAACCACCTTGCGCATGGCATCATTGCCGGCCGGCACCCAATGATCCCAGAATGCGCAGCTCAGTTTTCCGGCCGCCCCGGCGCTGCGAATATGCACCAGCGGCAGCGCGGCCGCGGCAGTGGAAAGCTGAAGCGCGTTGCGGCGCGATATCCGTCGTGTCATTTCGGCAAAATCCCCCTGATGTGTCGCCGGCCATGATGGCAGACGATCGTTGCGCTCAGTCGGGCAATATGGACTATCTGGCCGATCCGCGCCAGAGACGCACCGCGAACCAGATCACGCAGACGCCAATGAATGCCACTATCCCCAGATCCAGCCGGTGCATCACGGCTTCGAACCGGGGATCGCTGTTCCACGCCTGCCCCAGCTTCATCCCCACGTAAGCAAGCAGAAAGCACCATGGCCAGGATCCGATGAACGTATAGATCTGGAACCGGAGCATGGGCATCCGCGCAATGCCCGCCGGCAGCGCAATAAAGGTCCGAACCACCGGCAACATCCGGCTGATCAGCACGGTGAGACTCCCCCAATTGCGGAAGAAGCGCTCTACAAGATCGAGTTCTCGCCGATCCAGCAGCACGTAACGGCCCCAACGATCGACCAGCGGCCGCCCGCCGTAGTAGCCGACCGCATACGCCACCGTGGAACCGACATTGCAGCCGATCGCCCCGGCGGTGGCGACCAGAAAAAGGTCGAACCGGCCGATCGCAACCAGATATCCGGCAAACGGCAGAATGATTTCCGACGGCAACGGGATGCAGGCGGACTCGATCGCCATCAGCCCGGCAATCCCGCCATACCCAAGCGCACTGATGGTCGCCGTTATGAATCCGGCGATCGCCCCTAATCCGGTGTGAATGACAGCGACTCCTGCACGACCTGCGCTTCATCCCGGCCATGCCTGATGCCGGCCCAGCCCGCAAGATCATTCGCGATGTGCGCCAGCGGCACGCTCCAGTCGCCGGGCCGCGCCTGGCGGTACAGCCGCATTGTCGGATACCAGGGGGAATCGTTGCGGCCGGTCATCCAGCGCCAGTCCGCGTCTGCTTTCAACAGCAGCCAAACCGGGCGTCCCATCGCGCCGGCAAGATGCGCGATCATGGTATCGACCGTGATGATCAGGTCGCACGCTGCAACCAATGTCGCGGTCTGCAATAGGTCTTCCAGCCGGTCTTCGGGATTGACCCAGGACAACGGCGCACCTGCGCTGCGTTGCAGCCGCACCAGTCGCAACCTCGGAATGCGCAGCGTCGGCGCCAGCTCCACAGCGGAAACCGACCGCTCGCCGTCCCAGTCGCCGGCGGTGCAGCACAGCCCGATCAGGCGCCCGCCCCCAAGCCGGCCGCGCGTCTGATCCATATCGGTTGGAGCCGACAGATACGCTCCCCCGACCGGCCCCAGCCGCAGCGCGTGGGAAAGCTCCATGATCTCCAGATCACGCTCGCCCCGGGGTATTGGCGCGGCGGCCCGGAACGGGACCAGTTGGTCAACCCCCGGTATTGATTGCAGCAGCGGCACCAGCTCCCGCTGTGCTTCCAGGGTCACCGAAGCTGTGCGTCGGCGCAGCGCCGGCAGGTAGCGGGCAAACTGCATTGTGTCGCCCAGCCCGTGATAGCAACGCACCACCACGTGCAGACCGTCGAACGGCCGCCCATCCCACACGAAACGAAGGTGATATGGCAACCGTGGATCGTCCGGCATCCCGCCAGACGCCAGCACCGCATCGTTAATCGCCCAGGCACCCACGAAGTCGCCGCGGCGCATTGCCGAGACCCAGCGCGCTTGG
>DATIMO010000249.1:0-8613 GCA_035475215.1 Acetobacteraceae bacterium
TCACGCGGCCCAGCGGGCGGGCACCCATGCGCTCGTCGTAGCCGCGGATCGCCAGCCACTCCGCGGCTTCCGGGGTCAGCTCGATGGTCACGCCACGCTCGGCCAGCTGGCCTTCGAGCTGCAGCACGAACTTCTCGACCACCTGCCGGACGATCGCCGGCGGCAGCGGCGCAAACGAGATGATCGCATCCAGCCGGTTGCGGAATTCCGGCGAGAACATGCGGTTGATCGCATCCTCGTCGTCACCCGCCTCGCGCTTGCGGCCGAAACCGATTGGCGACTTCTGCAGCTCCATCGCGCCGACATTGGAGGTCATGATCAGAATGACGTTCCGGAAATCGACGGATTTGCCGTTATGGTCGGTGAGCTTGCCGTGGTCCATCA
This sequence comes from Acetobacteraceae bacterium, assembly GCA_035475215.1. GTDB lineage: Bacteria > Pseudomonadota > Alphaproteobacteria > Acetobacterales > Acetobacteraceae > DATDIC01. The sequence goes on from DATIMO010000249.1 coordinate 385, forward strand.
CCTGCAACAGAATATTGAACAGGTCCGGATGCGCCTTCTCGATCTCGTCCAGCAGCAGCACCGCGTGCGGATGCTGATCGATCGCATCGGTCAGCAACCCGCCCTGATCGAATCCCACATACCCCGGAGGCGCCCCGATCAGCCGCGACACCGAATGCCGCTCCATATACTCCGACATATCGAACCGGATCAGCTCGATCCCCATGGTCGCCGCCAACTGCCGCGCCACTTCGGTCTTGCCCACCCCGGTCGGCCCGCAGAACAGATAATTGCCGATCGGCTTCTCCGGCTCGCGCAGCCCGGCCCGCGCCAGCTTGATCGCCGCCGCCAGCGCCTCGATCGCGCGATCCTGCCCAAAGACCATTGACTTCAGATCACGCTCCAGATTCCGCAGCGTCTCCTTGTCGTCCGCAGACACCGACTTCGGAGGAATCCGCGCGATCTTCGCCACGATCTCCTCGACATCCTTCAGCGTGACCATCTTCCGCCGCTTGTGCTCCGGCAGCAGCATCCGAGAAGCGCCGACCTCGTCGATCACATCGATCGCCTTATCCGGCAGCTTGCGATCGTTGATGTATTTGGCCGACAGCTCCACCGCGGCGCGAATCGCCTCATCGGTGTACCGCACCTTGTGGTGCTTCTCGTAATTCGCCTTCAGCCCACGCAGGATCTTGATCGAATCCTCCAACGTCGGCTCGTTCACGTCGATCTTCTGGAACCGCCGCACCAGCGCCCGGTCCTTCTCGAAATAATTGCGAAACTCCTTGTACGTGGTGGACCCGATGCACCGCAGCGTGCCCGAAGCCAGCGCCGGCTTCAGCAGGTTGGACGCATCCATCGCCCCGCCCGAGGTCGCCCCCGCCCCGATCACCGTATGTATCTCATCGATGAACAGGATCGCCCCGCTCATGTTCTCCAACTCGGTGACGACAGCCTTCAGCCGCTCCTCGAAATCGCCGCGATACCGCGTCCCCGCCAGCAGCGCCCCCATATCGAGCGCGAAAATCGACGACTTCGCCAAAACCTCCGGCACGTCCCCCTCGACGATCCGCTTGGCCAGGCCTTCCGCGATCGCCGTCTTTCCGACCCCCGGATCGCCCACATAGAGCGGATTGTTCTTCGTCCGCCGACAGAGGATCTGGATGGTCCGCTCGATCTCCAGCTCGCGCCCGATCAGCGGGTCGATCTTCCCCGCCATCGCCTTCTTGTTAAGGTTCACGCAATAATTTGACAGCGCATCCTGGTTCCGCCGCCCCGGCTTCTCCTCGCGCTCCTGTTCGTGATGCCCGTCGTTCTGGTTGCTGCCCTGCACCGGCCGAGCCGCCGAGCGTCCCGGCGCCTTGGCAATCCCGTGGCTGATGAAATTCACCGCATCGAGCCGCGTCATGTCCTGCAACTGCAGGAAATACACCGCATGGCTCTCCCGCTCGGAGAACAGCGCCACGAGCACATTCGCCCCGGTCACCTCATCGCGGCCTGAGGACTGCACATGTATGGCCGCCCGCTGCACCACCCTTTGAAAACCCGCCGTGGGCTTGGGATCCCCCGCCCGGTCGGTAGCCAGCCCCGCCAGGTCCTTGTCGAGGAACTCGCCGAGATCGGTCCGCAGCTTATCGAGATCGACCCCACACGCCCGCAGCACCGTCGCCGCGTCCGTATCGTCGGCAAGCCCCAGCAGCAGATGCTCCAGGGTGGCATATTCATGCCGCCGCTCGCTTGCCAGCGACAACGCGCGATGCAGCGTCTGTTCGAGATTCCGTGAAAGCATACCGACGCTCCTACCGCGCTGGTGTTCGATCAGACCTCAAAGTAGTGACTCCACGCCAACAGGAAAGACCGGGCACATGGATCGTCATTCCTTCTCGATCGTGCATTGCAGCGGGTGCTGGTTCTGGCGCGCCAGATCCATCACCTGAGTCACCTTCGTCTCGGCAACCTCATAGGTATACACACCACAAACCCCGACTCCGCGACGATGCACGTGCAGCATGATACGCGTCGCTTCTTCGCGATTCTTCTGAAAAAATCGTTCCAGAACATGAACGACAAATTCCATAGGGGTATAATCGTCGTTCAGCATCAGCACCTTATACATCGCCGGCTTGCGGGTCTTCGGCCGGGTCCTGACCACCACGCCGGTGTTCGGTCCGTCGGTACCCCCGCGTTTGTCGTTATCGCTCATGTCGTTCTTCCGCGCCGCCCACCTCGCTGGGCCCGTCTCCGGGGCGGGCAGCATATCGGAACCCACCGGGGGGATAAAAGGGCTGTCCTGCGGCAAGATTACGTCGGGCCGCGCAGATGGTTGCCGCACGTGGCCGCGCCGCACGCCGGACGCAAAAAAAAGGCCCGGGCGGGGAGGAGCCACCCGGGCCTTCTGACCGGCCAGGCGATTACCACCCGGCCGCAGGACGCGAAGCGCAGTTCAGACCGGCTTCGCGAACTTCTCAACCGCCAGGCTCATCCGCGCCGTCAGCGGGGCCACGGTCTGCTCAGTCAGCTTGAACGAGGCGTCGGCCAGCCGGCTGGCCTCCGAGATTGCCTTCTCCAGCGTCGAGCGGGCAAAACTTGCCTGCAGGTCGAACGCATCCTTTACCGACTTCGCGGCGCTGATCGCCTTGAAGGTGGAAACCGACTCCTCGATCGAGCTCTGTGCCGTGGCAGCGACCTGCTTGCCCAGGTCCTGCACGCCGGCGGCCCACACTTGACCCGACTTCACCAGCGCCTCCAGGTTGCCCTGGCCGAACGCAACAAACTCCTCAGCCGTTTTCATCGCCTTTTCCATTCCTTCCTTGACGCGCGCCTGGGTCGACTCGAGCCCGGCCGCCGCCTGTGACATGCCATCCTTCAGCGCCGATACCGTCTGCTCGATGCCGCGACTGGCCCCGTTCTGGATCCCCTGCGCACCTTGCTGGTAACTGGCCGCCACCGTCTGAGACACGGCCTCCATTGTGGCGGGCGTGCTGTCCTGCACGGCTCCCGCCACCTCGTCGGTTTTGGTCTTGATCGCCATTGATATTCTCCTCTATGGCCGCCCGGCCGACGCAGATCAGTGGAGATGTGCGGTTGTCGTCCGGGAGCCGAACCGCTTTTGCTGCACCGCAGCACAAGCCGTATCTAGGGGGGCGTGCCCGGGGGGTCAAGGCGGATTTTGTGCACTGCACAATGCGACCGCCGACCGCCGCTCATGCGCTGCTTCCAGAATGGCCAGTTAACCCGCTCAGAAACCTTCGGAATCTGATCCATTTCGCGCTGGACAGAAGCAACAAAGCCTGCATAGACTGCCACAAAAGGCAGGAGAACGAAGCAAAATGGCAGCCCGGCGGCGCCAAACAGGTGATCTGTTGCGTTGGCTTTTCCTCGCCATCGTACTCCTCGTCGCCGGAAATCAGGCCGGCGCGGCTCCGCGAACCCGCTCGGCGACCATGCCCATCCCGGACGACCGCTATGCCTCCATCGTGATCGAGGCCGCCAGCGGCAGAATGATGCAGGAAGAAAACGCCGACGCGCCGCGCCACCCGGCCAGCCTCGCCAAGCTGATGACCCTGTACATGACGTTCGAGGCACTGCGCGATCGGCGGGTTTCCTTGGATGAACAGGTGCCCGTCTCAGCGCACGCCGCGTCGATGGAACCGACCAAGCTCGGCTTGGTCCCCGGTACACCCTTCACGGTCGAGCAGGCGGTCCTGGCAATGGTCACACTGTCGGCCAACGATGCCGCCGCCGCCATGGGAGAGTTGCTGGGCGGCAGCGAGGACCGTTTCGCCCAGATGATGACCGTGCGCGCCCGCGTCCTGGGAATGGGCCGCACCAGCTTTGCAAACGCCTCCGGCTTGCCGGCGCCAGAGCAGTGGACCACCGCCCGCGACATGGCCACGCTGGCCCGTCGGCTGATTGCCGACTTCCCAGATGAATACCACTATTTCAGCACGCCCACCTTCAACTTCCGTGGCCGCACCATCTTCAACCACGATACTGAAATGAAAACCTACCCCGGCGCGGACGGAATGAAGACCGGCTACACCATCGCGTCCGGGCATAACCTGGTCACCAGCGCCGTGAATGGCGGGCTGCGGCTTATCGGCGTGGTGCTCGGCGCGGCGTCGAACGGAGCCCGAGACATCCGCATGACCGCATTGCTGAACGGCGGTTATCAGGACCTTGGGATGCCGACCGGCCGCTCTGTTGCGGTCGCCAGCCGGCTGCCCACGCTGATTCAAGCTGCCCGCGCCGAGGAAGTGCCACGCCCGACAGCACGGCAGCCGCGCCTGCGTGAGGTCGCGCACGTGCCAGCCGAAAGCCCTGCCTGGGCGATCCAGGTCGGCCTCTATAAGACCGAGCAGGCGGCCCGGCTGGCCGCCGTCAAGGCCAAGCATGCCACCGACACTGGCGACGCGCGGATTTCACAGACCGCCCTGCACGGCAAGCCGACCTGGCGCGCCCAGGTCATCGGCCTGACCGTAACCGATGCGCGGGATGCATGCGCTGCTTTGACCCGGCGAGGCACTCCTTGTGCCGTGATCCACGCCGATACTGAACGGAGCGTTGCGCGGAGCTAACAGGTCGGGGCCGCGTCGAACCGGCGCACCCCACTATCGCCCGCGACGAATACGATTGACGCCATCCCGATGAACAGCCCCGTCTCGATCACGCCGGTAACCATCGACAGAGCGCGATCGAGTTTCACCGGATCGCTGATCGCACCGAACCCGCAATCCAGAATCATGTTGCCGCCATCCGTGCAATACGGCGCACCATCCGCCCCCAGACGCAGTTGCGGCTCACCGCCCAGGCGTTCGATTCGCACCGCCGTTGTCTCCCAACCGAACGGAACCACTTCCACTGGTATCGCGGAGGTCTCGCCAAGCCGGTCCACCCACTTCCGCTCGTCGGCGACGATCACCAGCCGATCCGAGGCAGTCGCCACGATCTTTTCGCGCAAAAGCGCGCCGCCATGCCCCTTTATCAGCGCGAGCGAATCGCGAGCGATCTCGTCGGCACCGTCGATGGTCACATCGAGGCGCCGGCGCTCGGCGAATGTGACCACCTTGATTCCGCCCGCGCGTGCCTGCTCGGCGCTGCGCTCCGATGTCGCGATTGCCTCGATTGTCAGCCCCCCACGCACACGAGCCGCAAGTGCCTCGATCGCGAACCAAGCAGTCGATCCGGTGCCGAGCCCCACCGCCATACCGTCAGTTACCAGCGCCACGGCCGCCTCGGCTGCCGTGCGTTTTTGCCTAGCTTGGGGATCGTTCATGCGCACACCGCCCGAAATACGCGCAGCCAGTTGGCGGAGCAGACTTTTTCCGCCTCCTCCGCGGTCAGACCGCGCTGACGCAACATCCCGGGTATCTCCTGATGCTGCGAAAAATCGCTCATCCCGGTGCGGTCCGCGCCCGACGGCAGATCGGTGCCGATGCCAACGTGATCGATACCAACCGCCTCAATCAGTCGGAATATGTGCCGGATCAACCCGGGCAGCTTCTCCTCATACAGAACGGCGATCCAGCCGCCGATCACCCCACCCGTTTCCGCCACCATGCGCGCGTAATCCAGGCTGATATACCGCGGATGCGCCCCATCCTTGTGCCCAGGCTCCAGCAGATTGGCGTGGCTGCACAAGATCGGATCGTTCGTCTCCGCGAGCACGCCGCGCACGGTCGCCTCGGAGCAATGCGCCACATCGACCATCATGCCGAGCCGGTTCATCCGCCGCACCGCGGCGGCACCGAACGGGGTGAGCCCGCCATGCACCGGCGGTGCGGTCTGGATGTCGCCCGTCTCGTTGACGCGGTAATGCACGAGTTGGACGCTGCGAACGCCACGTGCAGCCGCGGTGTCCAGCCGATCCAGATCGCTTTCGAGGAAATCGCAGCCTTCGATCGCCAGTACCACCGCCGGATCGTCAGCGCGGATTTCCTCCGGCTCAACGGCAATCCTGACTCCGGCCGCTTCATAAGCACTCAGATACTCGTTCACAGCCGCCAGGCATTCCCCGGGATCCGGCTCGCGGAACAGCCCAAGCCGGCGCGTGACCGGATCGCGACGGATCACCGGCAGGTCGGCAATCGCGGAGACAACAGCCGCGGCAACACCTGCCTGCCGCATGCTTGCCAGCGCCGCACGATCGACCGGCCCGGCCCGGCCCGATCGCCCTGCATGAGTGTGCATGTCGATGATCATCAGGTCAGCATGTAGCTTTCAATTTCACGGAACGCCACCAAAGCGCCGCCACGACCTTGCGCCGGCGCGAAGTGTTACGCATCTTGGCTGGGTTGCCAGGGGCGACCCGGCTTCACTTTGGACAAAGGGCAAGCGGAGCGCTGGGATGGATGGCGGGGCCGACGCGAGACGCATCACCATCCACGCTCCCGAAGACTTTGCCGGCATGCGGACCGCCGGGCGCTTGGCGGCACAGACACTCGATATGATCACCGCGCATGTCTGCCCCGGCGTCACCACAGGCACGCTCGACCGATTGTGTCACGAGTTCATCATCGCGCACGGCGCCGTGCCCGCGCCGCTCAATTATCGCGGCTTTCCCAAGTCGATCTGCACCTCCATCAATCATGTCGTCTGCCACGGCATCCCCGGCGATCGCCGGCTGGAAAACGGCGACGTCCTGAACATCGACATCACCGTAATCCTGAACGGCTGGCACGGTGATTCATCCCGCATGTATGTGGCCGGAACACCATCCACGCGGGCGCGCAATCTGATGGACGTGACCTATGAGGCGATGATGCGCGGCGTGCACGCCATCAGGCCGGGCGTGACGCTGGGCGATGTCGGGCACGCCATTCAGACCTTCGTCGAAGGCCAGCGCTTCAGTGTCGTGCGTGACTTCTGCGGCCACGGCATCGGCCGTCGTTTCCATGAACCGCCCAACGTCCTGCATTTCGGCGCGCCCGGCGAAGGCCCCGTACTGCGGCCCGGCATGTTCTTCACCGTCGAGCCGATGGTGAATGCCGGCCGGCCCGAGGTGAAGGTGCTGGATGACGGCTGGACCGCCGTTACCCGCGACCGCAGCCTGTCGGCGCAGTTCGAGCATATGGTCGGCGTGACTGGCACTGGTGTCGAAATCTTTACGCTCTCTCCGGCAGGTTACCAGAAGCCGCCCTATCCGGTCGGCTGATCGACGCCGGCCTGCGGGCCGCACCTGCGGGAGCGTTCTATGGGCCAGCGAAAACCGCGTGGCCTGGCCGAGCAGGCCAGCCTGCTGGAAATGCAGACCGACTCCGCCCCGCCCGGCGCGGACGGCCATCGCGCACGCATGCGGGAACGGCTGCTGCGGGCCGGGCCTGAGGCGCTCGCCGACCACGAAATGCTGGAAATGATACTATTCCTCGCGTTGCCGAGGCGGGATACGAAACCGATCGCCCGGGCCTTGCTGACCCGGTTTCGCAGCTTCTCTGGTACCATAGCCGCGCCACTGGCGGATCTTCGCGGCATTGAGGGATTGGGCGAAGCCGGCGCCGCGGCGTTGAAAGTGGTTCACGCGGCGGCGCTGCGGCTCACCCGCGCCGAGGTGATCGAACGCCCGCTGCTGGCCAACTGGGACCGGCTGATGGACTACCTGACCGCCGCCATGGCGCGTGAGCCGGTGGAGCAGTTTCGGGTGCTGTATCTCGACACGCGCAACCGCCTGCTGGCTGATGAGCCGCAGGCGCGCGGCACGGTCAACCACACGCCGGTCTATCCGCGCGAGGTCGTGGCGCGTGCGCTGGAACTACGGGCGACCGCGATGATCCTGGTGCACAACCATCCCAGCGGAGATCCCACACTGTCTCTGGCGGATGTGGAGATGACGCGGGAGGTGAAGGCGGCGGCCAGTATTCTGTCGGTACTGCTGCACGACCACATCATCATCGGCAACGGCCGCTGGCTGAGCTTCCGCCAGGAGGGGTTGCTCTGATGCTGTATCCTGTCACGCCCGGGCTTGGCCAAGGCTTGGCCCGGGCACCCACGTCTTCGAGCCGTGAAAGAATAGACGTGGTTGGCCGGCCGTAGCCTGTCCTCGGGCCGCCCGGACGGCTTTCCGCTGGCCTACGAAGTGATGCCGGGCAACACCTCCGATAAGACGACGCTGCATGACTTCCTCGAACGGATCGAGGCGCAATACGGTAAAGCCGGACGCACCTGGGTGATGGACCGCGGCATTCCGACCGAAGCGGTGTTGGCCGAGATGCGGGCCTCCAAGACGCCGATGCATTATCTGGTGGGCACGCCGCG
>DATIMO010000250.1:0-2135 GCA_035475215.1 Acetobacteraceae bacterium
TCCATTGGCGGTGATGATGTCCATGCGCAATCCTTCCGCTTATCGCTTCGACAGGTCGATCAGTGCGGCAAACCCCGTCTCGGTCCCGATCGCCAGATGGGAACCATGTGCGTTCCAGGCCAGTGTCGAAACCGGCCCATGGCCCGGCGGCGCGATGGGCAGGATGCGCGACGAACTAATATCCGCAAGAACCACCAGTCCGTCGGCGAACCCGCCGGCCACCATGTCCTCCTTCGGGTGGCAGGCGACCTGTGTGCATGGCACGCCGTCGCCCCCGGCCAGTTCCAACGGTGCTTTCCCCATGGGACCGCCGCCGAAGAACGGCCAAAGCACCATCGCATCGGCGCCGCCGGACGCCAGCCACTTGCCGGTGCGCGTGAACGACATCGACTGCGTCTTGCCGGGATAACCGCTCATGCGCATGTGCTTGCCGCCCGGCAGCGCCCAGCCATGCAGCGCGTTTTCCTGCATTGCCGTCACCACTGCTTCAGCGTCCGGATGGATGGCAATACCGATGTGACTGCCCTTCCATTCCAGCAGCCGCGGCGTGTCGGTCTTCGCCGCCACGAACCACAGGCTGGCGCCGTTGTAGTGCGAGGCGGCAATGCGCTTGCCCTTGCCGTCGAAACCAAGCCCGGTAACCGAGGACGGGTGCACCAGTTCCTTCAATTTCGTGCCGGATCTATCGAACAGATGCGCGACCTTCCCGACGGCGCAGGCGAACACGCCTTTTTCGCCGGGATGGCTGGCGACCTGCTCCACCCATTTCATACCAAACGACGCGATATCCGTCACCGTGCCGTCCAGCTCCGTGCGCCGCAGCCTTCCATCATCTCCGCCGGAGATGAAACCACCCGCCGGATGGGCCGCGAGGGCCAGCACCGCACCGACATGCACCGGTATCTCTCGCCAGCTTTCCGGATCAGTCGTGTTCACCAGCCGCAGCGTGCCGTCACCCAACGCAAAAGCGACGGCCTGCGCATCGGGGTCGAACCGCGCCGCCACCACGAAGGCGCCAAGCTCGCGAACCGCGCCGCGTGATTCGATCAGAAATCGGGCGGTTTCAGCCTGGCTCATCCTAACTCCGACCGCGAACACCTCTCCCGCTTGGCGGGAGAGGTCGGCGAGGCGTAAGCCGCGCCGGGTGAGGGTCTCACGCCGCCTGGCACGCCTCGAATCCGCGGCGCAACTGCGGGCGGTTCAAATTGCGCCCAATGAAAACAATCCGGCTGCGCCGCGGTTCGCCGGCCTTCCATGGCCCGATGAAATCGCCGTCCGCCATCATGTGCACTGCCTGGAACGCGAAGCGCCGGTCGTCCCCCGCGTAGCTCAGTATGCCCTTGGTGCGCAGCAGGTCCTGCCCCTTCTCCTGCAGCAGCAACCCCATCCAGGCATTGAACCGCTCCGGATCGATCGGCCGCTCCACCTCGAAGCTTATCGATGTCACGTCATCATTGTGCTCGTGCTCATCGTCTTCCAGGAAATCAGGATCCCTTTCCAGCACCCGCTTCAGGTCGAATGCGCCGCGATCCAGAACCTGCTCGATCGGCAGCGCCGCGCGCTCGGTGCGATGGATCACCGCGAAACGGTTGATCTGGCGAATCCGCCCCTCCACCGCGTCCAATTCGTCCGGAGAAACCAGATCAGTCTTGTTCAGCACGATCACATCCGCAAACGCGATCTGGTCCGCGGCTTCGTGGCTGTCGTCCAATCGCGCCAGCACATGCTTGGCATCCACTACCGTCACGACCGCATCCAGCCGAGTCTTCGTCCGCACGTCCTCATCAACAAAGAAGGTCTGAGCCACCGGCGCCGGATTCGCCAATCCGGTGGTTTCGATGATGATCCCGTCGAATTTGTCGCGCCGCTTCATCAGCCCGCCGACAATACGGATCAGATCGCCGCGTACCGTGCAGCAGATGCAGCCGTTGTTCATTTCGAACACTTCCTCGTCGCTGTCCACGACAAGGTCGTTGTCCACGCCCAGTTCGCCGAATTCGTTGATCACCACCGCATATTTCCGGCCGTGCTGCTCGCTCAGGATGCGGTTGAGCAGGGTCGTCTTGCCGGCACCCAGATAGCCGGTCAGAACCGTCACCGGTATCGGTTCCGCTGTTGCGTGCGGGATCGTCGCG
>DATIMO010000251.1:0-4560 GCA_035475215.1 Acetobacteraceae bacterium
GATGCCAGCCTGCTGCCCGACGACTGGCGCGCGCGGGCCGGCGAATCCGGCACTCAGCGCGCTGCCACCACGGTGGGCGACTATGTTGCCGGCATGACCGACCGTTATGCGATGGACGAGCATCGGCGACTGACCGACATCACGGTGCTGGGGTGAGGGCATCCAACCGGGTTCTCCAGAGGCGGAACTACAAGCCTTTTGTGGCGCTGGCGATCGAACTACTCGATCCGTTCATCAATTCACCGTTGTCGGAACCGTCATGACCGATCTGTTTCATCTGATCCGCGAGCACGTCCTGGCGGCGCTGCGCGGAATTGTCCCCGACCTGCCGGACGATAGCGCGGCGCGTGTGGAGGTTACGCCGGCACGCGATCCGGCGCATGGCGATATGGCGACCAACGCGGCACTGATATCCGCAAAGCCTGCACGTCAGCCCCCGGCAAAATTAGCGGCCGCGCTGGCGGAGCGTCTCCGCGTTCTGCCGGGAATTGCCGAGGCGACTGCCGCCGGCCCGGGGTTCGTCAATTTACGGCTTCATCCGGAGAGTTGGCGCAGCGTGCTGGCGGATATACTGGTCGCGGGCGAATCGTATGGCAACAGCACCATTGGCGGCGGGCTGGCGGTGAACGTGGAGTATGTTTCGGCCAATCCCACCGGTCCGATGCATATCGGCCATTGCCGCGGTGCGGTGGTCGGTGACGCGCTGGCCAACCTGCTCGCGAAGGCAGGCTACGCCGTTACGAAAGAATATTACATCAACGACGCTGGTGCGCAGGTGACCGCGCTCGCCTGGGCGGCGTACTGGCGGTATCTCCAGGCGATCGGTACTCCGCTTACTGAGGCGGAGTTCAGCGAGGAAGTGCCTGGAGGGCTGCAATATCGCGGCGACTATCTCATGGCGGTCGGGCAGCGGCTTGCGACCATTCATGGCACGTCCCTCGCACTGTCCGATCTCGGCATTGCCGCGCCAGAAGCCTGGCTGCCAACCGTGCGCGATTTCACCATTTCGGTGATGATGGACGAAATCCGCGCCGACCTGCACGTGCTGGGTGTGGATCATTCGGTGTTCAGCTCGGAGCGAGCGTTGCTGGAAAGCGGTGCCGCCGATGCGCTGATCGAAACGTTGCGCGGCGAGGGCCTGGTCTATGAAGGCACGCTGGAGCCGCCCAAAGGCAAACTGCCCGACGACTGGGAACCACGCCCACAGACGCTGCTCCGGTCTACCCGGTTCGGCGACGACGTGGATCGTCCGCTTCGCAGATCCGACGGGTCGAATACTTATTTTGCCAACGACATCGCATACCATGCCGACAAGGTCGCTCGTGGATTCCGCCTGCTGATCGACGTTCTAGGTGCGGATCATGGCGGCTACGTATCGCGTGTGAAGGCTGCGGTCACGGCGGTCTCGCGTGGCGACGCGACGCTGGAAGCGGCGCTGTGCCAGATCGTTCACGTGGTGCGGGCCGGAGAGCCGGTGCGCATGTCCAAGCGCGCGGGGAGCTTCGTGACGCTGCGCGACCTTCTCGAGGAAGTCGGCAAGGACGCGATCCGGTTCACCATGCTGACCCGCAAGGCTGATGCGCAGATGGAGTTCGACCTGGATCAGGTGGTCGCGCAGACACGCGACAATCCGGTGTTCTATGTGCAATACGCGCACGCCAGGTGCCGATCGGTGCTTCGGGCTGCGGCGGAGATGTTCGGGGCGGATCGCGTCGCGGATGCCGCTCTTGCGGAGCAACCTGTGGGCGCGTTGAAGGCGGAGGCTGAATTGGCGCTGATCCGCCGACTGGCGGCTTGGCCGCGCACCATCGAGGCTGCCGCCCAGGCGCGGGAACCCCATCGAATCGCTTTTTTTCTCTATGACTTGGCGGCAGATTTTCATATGCTGTGGAACCGAGGAAGGGACGATTCCGCGCTCCGATTCCTGCAAGCCGGCCGGCACGTCGAAAGCTTCGCGCGGCTTGCCCTGGTCGCGGCGACGGCGGCGGTTATCCGATCTGGCCTCGGGGTAATGGGTGTGACGCCGGTCGAGGAGATGCGCTAGCCGGCACGGAAAGGGAGTGATCGTGTCGGACGAAGTGAATCTCCGGACACCAACGTATCGAGTGCCATCGCGCGGCATGGACCCGGCGACGAAGCGACTCGGCCTGATTGCCACCGCTCTGGGCGGTGCATTGCTGGTACTGATGGGTGGCTGGTCCGTCACTGGCCATCACAGCGGCAGGGTGCCACTGGTCGCCCCCCCGGCCGGCCCGATGCGGATTAAGCCGATCAATCCTGGCGGAATGCAGCTTTCTGCAAATGAGGATCTGTATTCGCAGGCGCACGCGGATATTGGGGACGGAAAATTAGCGCCGGCGCCGGAGGTGCCAGATCCGCAGGCGTTGCGGGAACCACCGCGTCAGGAACCAGCAGCGCCGGTGGCAAGCCCCGCCGTATCGACGGTGACACCGGTCGTTGCTCCGGTCGGAAAGCCGGCTGGATCGGCCGTGGTGGGAAAGATCGCGACCCATACCGATCCGACGCCCATTATCGGCCATATCATGGTCCAACTCGCCGCGCTACCCACTGAACAGGCCGCCAAAGACCAGTGGGCATTGCTGCAGCATCGCCTACCGGAGTTGCTGCACGCGCGGCAGCTAGCGGTCAGCAAGACCGAGGTCGGGGGACATCTCTGGTGGCGGGTGCGTGTCGGGGGATTCACCGATACTACGGACGCCAAGGGGTTTTGCGATAAGGTCCGGGCGAAGGGCGAGGTGTGCGATGTGCTGAAGTCATAGCGGCCGGATTTCAGGTTGTTTGCCACCCGGATCGGGTCCGTTACGTCTCTGAGGACGGCCAAGGTTCTACCCGAAATTAACGAAAGACCGGGGGCGCGCCGCCGAGAGCCGGACCCAGGACGACTTTGTAACGACCGCGAGGAACTGTGTTCTGCCGCGCGGTTGCGTGCTCTTTGTGAGATAGATCGCCAGTTTCGCCGGAATTATGGTTATGCCAAATTGGCGGCTCGCCACCGATGAAGGCGGCAATCGTTGGAATCGAAGGGGCCGAGCTTGAGCCCGAGGAAGCCGCGACCCTCGCCGCTCATCCGCCGGCCGGAGTGATTCTGTTTACGCGTAACATCACGAACGCCGCTCAGCTTGCACGTCTGATTGCCGCTCTGCGCCGGGTGTTGCCGCGGGGCGGATTACTGATGATCGATCAGGAAGGCGGACGCGTGGCACGACTTCGACCGCCGGGCTGGCGTGCGCATCCGCCGGCCGCCACCATCGGACGGTTATTCGACAGTTCGGCCCGGGCGGGGTTGCGGGCGGCGTGGCTCACCGGCGCCTTGATCGGATTGGATTGCGCCGCCGCCGGGTTCGATGTGGTGACGGCGCCGGTGCTCGATCGCGCGGTCGTTGGTGCCTCGACCGTTATTGGTGACCGCGCGTTCCACGCCGGCCCGGGCGCGGTCGCCCGTCTGGGCCGCGCGGTAGCCGCCGGTCTGCTGGCCGCCGGGGTGCAACCGGTCGGCAAGCATGCTCCCGGGCACGGAGGCGCGCAGGTGGATAGCCACCACGACCTGCCGGTTGTGCAAACCAGCGATCCAGAGGCGGATTGGCGGCCCTTTGCCTTGAACATTGATCTCCCTTGGCTCATGACAGCGCATATTGTTTATCCTGCCTGGGACCGCACATTGCCCGCCACGCTGTCCCCGGCCGTGATCAGCACGATCATCCGTGGGCGGATCGGGTTTACGGGAGTTCTGGTGACAGACGATCTGGCGATGCGAGCAGTGTCCGGCGAGCCTGCCGACCGCGCGCGCCAAGCCCTGGCGGCTGGGTGTGACATAGCGCTGTATTGTTCTGGCGAATCCGTACCCACTGCGGCGCTACTGGCCGCCTGCCCAGAAGTCACCCCGGCGACCGCCAGACGCCTCGCCGATGCTCGCAAGATGGCGCAACGGCGCCGACTGAACCTCGATGCTGCTGCACTGGCGGCGGAACGCGCGCGGCTGCTGGCGTGAGCGGCTTCATCCTGCAGCTTGCGCTGGCGGTCGTGCCTGCGATTCTGGCGATCACATTGCACGAGGCGGCACACGGTTACGCAGCACTTGCGCTCGGCGACGACACTGCGCGCCGGGCTGGTCGGCTGTCGCTAAATCCGTTGGCACATGTGGATCGCGTCGGAACGATTCTGCTGCCCGGTTTCCTGCTGATCTTCCAGCTTCTTACGATCGGCCGCATTGCCTTCATGTTCGGCTGGGCCAAGCCAGTGCCGGTTTCTGCATGGCGGTTCCGCAATCCTCGGCGCGGAATGATGATCGTTGCCGCGGCCGGCCCGGCGATGAATTTCCTGCTGGCCTGGATCGGCGCAGCCCTGTTGCCACGGCCAACCATCCTGATGCCCGGCGCAGGGGCGTATCTGGATGCGGTGCTGAGCCAGCATCCGGTTGTCGGGATGTTCCTGTTCTATTTCATTCTCAGTAACCTGGTGCTCGGGCTATTCAATCTGATCCCGATCCCGCCATTGGACGGTGGGCGGATCGCGGTGGGACTGCTGCCGGTCGGCATGGCC
>DATIMO010000252.1:0-3689 GCA_035475215.1 Acetobacteraceae bacterium
GCAAGTCCGCCGGCGCCCGCGCGCCGCCTCACCTGTTCCGGATGCGGAACGGAATTTTCCTGCGGATTGTCGGTGCAATGCTGGTGCGCGGCGGAGAGCGCCGTCCTGCCGATGCCTCCTGGCGGCGAAGACTGCCTGTGCCGGGATTGCCTGCGCGCGGTGGCTAGCCGTGCCGCAGTTTCATCGCCACGATGACCGACGTGAACACCATCGAGACGGCGTTGGACCCGATCAGCGGCCAGTCGGCAATGGTAATGCCATAGAGCAGCCAGAACGTCAGGCCGGTGAAGAACACCAGATTGGTGGTCAGCGAAATCGCGCGTGTATCCTTGTGGCGGACCAGCCGGACCGCCTGCGGCAGCCAGCAGATCGTGGTCAGCACCGCGGCGACCGCACCAATCCAGGGACTGCCGGCGATTAGAAAGTCATTCATGCGGTCATCCCGTAACCACGATCAGGGCGATTCGGGTGGCCCGCGCTCGCCGATGGTCTCCCATATAGGACGGGCCGTGGGGCAGCAATACGACGGCAAACAAACCGTCTTTCGGATTCGAACCGGCGTTCCCCGTGGCCCGTCACCCGTGGCGAAGTTTCATCGCGACGATCGCGGATGTGAGCACGATCGAAACGATCTCGGATCCGATCAGCGGCCAATTGCTGGTGGCAATGCCGTAAAGCAGCCAGAACACCAAGCCAATGCAGAATGTCAGGTTGGTGGTCAGCGAGATCGCCCGGGTGTTTCGGTCACGAAACAGCTGAACCGCCTGTGGCACCCAGCAGATCGTCGTCAGCACCGCGCCGATGGCGCCTATCCAGGGACTGGCAGAAACCAGGAATTCACTCATCCCGCTGCGCTAATCCGGATTCGCGAAGGGGATATGACAGACACTGGCGAACGGCCTAAGACGGCAGTCCCACGGTATGCAGCGCGTCAAACACCAGGTCGCAATAGGCGCGCGGCAGCGGCGGCAGGCCCTGCTGCACCTCGGACACCGTGAGTTCCGGATAATGCCGGCGCAGCGCCGAGACGCTGCGGTGCGCCTCGGCTTGCGCCCCGATCAGCACGTATGCCGGGCACATGGTGCGATGGATCCAGCTCGCCGAGGGATGTTCCATCAACGCGCGCTGCTGCCACCTCGCAGCCTCCGCATAGCGGCCGGCGCCGAATTGCGCGCAGCCGATTCCCACCATGCTGTTGAACGCCAGCGGATCGTTCGGCGCGAGGTCGAGCGCGATTTTGAACCGCTCGATGGCGGCTTCCGCATCACCCCGGTAGACGTCGATCCAGCCGCTGCGGCTCCAGGCCCATGCCGACCCGCCGTCGCATGCCAGCGCCTTGCGAACGACGACCTCCGCGGTGTCGAGGTCGTGCAGGAAAGTAAGGGCGTTGCCGAGCACCGCGAGCGCCGTGGCATCACCGGCAAGCACCTGCGCCCTGCGCGCCAAGGCGGTGCCGCGGACGCGGTCCTCAGCCGGCGTATGCGCAAAGTGGTAGACCACGCGCTGCCCGTAAGTCCAGGCAGCGAGCGCGGTCGCCAGCGCATGGTCGGGATCGCGGTCCATCGCGCGCTCCAGCAGGTCGAGCGCGCGCGCATTGCCCTCGGCGTTGAGCGACAGCACGTGCGGCAGGGCCCGCAGCGCCAGATCGTCCGGGCCGAGATCGACGTCCGGCTTGCGGCAGGCCCGATCGATTTCCGCCTGGCGCAGGCCCGGCTGCAGCGCCGCGGCGATCCGCGCCGCGAGGTGCTCGCGGGGGACCACGTCGTCCTCGAGCGGGCCCTCGATCCGATAGGCGGCCAGATGGCGGCCGGTTTCGGCCTCGGTCAATCGAAAAGCCAGCCGCGCCGCGAGGCCGCGCCCCCGGATATCCCCCGCAAGATGATAGTTGGCTGATCCGCCCTGGCGGGTCACGGCGACCCCCGCCCGCGTCAACGCCGTGGCGACGTCGTCGGCGATGCTGCGCGCAAGTTCGCTATTTTCAGGGTTGGTCTCGATCGGACGGAGCAGCAGCGTCGGCCCGCCCGCGGCGGCGAAGAACGAGGGCGTCGCGGCGAGTGTGCCGGCGACGACGGCCTGCCGCTGCAGGGTTTGCGACGGCGTCTCGCCATAGCGGCGGCGGTAGTCCACCGAGAACCTTCCGAAATGCGACAGGCCGCAGCCGAGCGCCACCTCCATGATCCTGGTGTTGGGCAAGCCGCGCAGCAGTGCGCGGCGCGCACGTTCGAAGCGGATGTCCCGCAGCACGGTGCCAGGCGTCTTGCCAAGGAATTCGCGAAACTGCCGCTGCAGCGTCCGGGCGGAAACTCCGGCAGCGACGGCGAGATCGGCAACGCTCCACTCCCGCTCGAGATCGGCGTGCATCGCCTCGAGCCCGCGCCGGACGCTGCGGGGCAACAGCCGCGCGGGTGAGACGTCGGTAGCGTCTGCGATCAATGACCCGTCCCTCAACATCGAGAAGTTCCTGCCACTGCACCGCCCCCTCGCCGGGTGGTGTCGTAAATTGGATACCTCGCCGCCGATTTGGATAGGTCGTCACAACGGGCAAATGGTTCACCGGCGTAGCGCTAGCGCGACGGTCTGTAGGTGAGTTCCGCGGCGCGGGGAACTGCCGTTCGCGGCATTGCCGGCACTGCGTCGCCGCGGTCCGAAGGAACGTCGCCGCAGTCCGCCCTCACAGCGAAAACCGCGCATCGCGGATAGCCGTGTCGCAATCCGGATAAGGACCCACGGCGCAGGACGTTCATGCTCAATCCCAGAAAACGACAAGGGGGCTTTCCGAGACAGTCTCCGGCCTTTTCGGCCAAACTCATTCACTTCGCATCGAGGTATTAAACAATGGCGGGTCTATTCGCGGCGATTTACGGCATTAGTTCCTACGCCCTATTTCTTGTCACGATCCTTTACGCGATCGGCTTCGTCGGCAATTTCGTGGTGCCGAAATCGATCGATAGCGGGGCGGCCGGACCGCTGCTCGAAGGCCTGATCGTGAACCTGCTGCTGCTCACCCTGTTCGCGGTCCAGCACAGCGTGATGGCGCGGCAGGGATTCAAGCGTTGGTGGACGCGGATCGTGCCGCCGTCGGTCGAGCGCAGCACCTTCGTGCTGATGTCGAGCCTGGCGCTGCTGCTGTTGTATTGGCAGTGGCGAGCAATGCCGGAGATGGTCTGGACGGCGCGCAACCCAGTGATAGCCGCGTTGCTGCAAGCGATCTCCTGGTGTGGCTGGGGGCTGTTGTTTCTCAGCACCTTCATGCTGAGCCATTTCGAACTGTTCGGGCTGACCCAGGTGTTCGCGCGGCTGTTCGGCAGGCAGTTGCCGGCGGCGCAATTCCACACCCCGATGCTCTACCGGCTGGTGCGGCACCCGATCTATCTCGGCTTCCTGCTCGCCTTCTGGGCGACCCCGCTGATGACCGCCGGCCATCTCTTGTTCGCGGTGGCAACCACCGGCTACATCCTGATCGGCATCCAGCTCGAAGAGCGCGACCTGATCGACTTGTTCGGCGACCAGTACCGGCGCTACCGGCAGCAGGTCGGCATGCTGATCCCCTGGCCCGGCCACAAGCCCGCCGAGACCAACCCCCGGCCTTCGCCGCTGCAGATTCACAGCGTCGAGTGACGCCGCTACCAGCGGCAGAGACCACCAGAGCATTCAACACGCAACGACCGATCATTGGGAGACCTCGTCAT
>DATIMO010000253.1:0-7283 GCA_035475215.1 Acetobacteraceae bacterium
CAGCGACCGGCTGAGGATGTCGATGGATGTGCGGTACCAGTTGGTGGCGGAGCCGTTCAATCCGGATAATGCGAACGCGGATGGTCAGCCGCTGGCGTGGGAAGATGTGTATGCGGGATGGCAGTCGGATGTCTTGAAATATTATTGGAAACGGCTTCCGTTGACGTTGAAGCCGTTCGATCGGCAGTGGTTCGACAAGCGCGATGCCCGGGCGTCGAGCTAGCGGAGGCGGGGGATGGGCGCGCGGTGTCGGTGCTGCAGCGGATTGTCGCGCGGGACCCGGATGCGGGGAAGCGAGAGCGGGCGGAGGGGCTGTTGGGGCGGTTGGCTGATATGACGTACTGATCTTGGTCCGGTCCCCGAACCAACGCATGGTGCAAAGGTGTACACGCTCTCCTGATGCGTGAAGGCGCGAGAGACTTTCGTTCCGGTCAACCTTTCAATCAGCCAAGTTACTTCGATGAAGCGGTGGACATCCACCACATCTTTCCGCGCTCTTGGTGTGAAAAGGCGAAGATCAGCCGCAGTCGCTATGATACCATTATTAACAAGACACCCGTGAGCTACAAGACGAATCGCCTCATTGGCGGAAGTGCGCCCTCCCAATATCTCGCGCGATTGCCAAAGCAAGGCGGCGGTTCGGACGTCGATATCGACGGTAATCTGCGGTCGCACCTCATCGGGGTGCCACAACTGAGAGCCGACGACTTTGAAGCTTTTCTTGCAACGCGGGGAGAGGCGCTCTTGAGCCTAATTGAGCACGCGATGGGAAAAAGCGTCTACAGAGGCGAAAGATCCGAGGAGCCAGAAGGTGAGACCGTGATAGAAGAGGTGGAAGGTATTGAAGCGACCTACTGAACGACCGCTAATTCGGAAACGCTGTCACATGTTGAGTGTCAGTAAACTACTCCGCCGCCGGTTTCAAATGCTCCTGCAACCGAGGCATCAGCTCCACCAAGTTGCACGGCCGGTGCCGGTTATCGAGCTGGAACACCAGAATATCGTCCCAGCCGTCCTTCACCGCTCCCGTGCTGCCCGGCAGCGCGAACAGATACGTTCCCCCCGCCACGCCGCCGATCGCGCGTGACTGCATGGTCGATGTGCCGATCTTCTGAAAGCTCAGCATCCGGAACAGCTCGCCGAATCCCTCGATCCGCTTTTCCATCACCCGATCGAACGCCTCGGGCGTGACGTCGCGGCCGGTGATGCCTGTTCCCCCCGTGGTGATCACCACATCAATCCCAGGATCAGCGATCCAGCCGCGCAGCCGGCGTTCGATCGCACCTGGATCGTCCTTCTCGATAGCCCGCGCTGCCAGCACATGCCCGGACTTCACCACCCGATCGGCCAAGGCATCGCCGGACGTGTCGTTGGCGGCGGTGCGGGTGTCAGAAACTGTCAGCACCGCGATGTTGACCGGAATGAACGGGCGGGTTTCGTCGATGCGTGCCATCTGCAACCTCCTGACGGACGCCTCAATGCAAGCTGACCAACACTTTGCCGTCCTGCGGCGCCGACGTGAAGCGCGGAAACTCGCCACCTGCCATTTCGTCAAGGCTCGGCGCGGCCAGACCCAGGCGGGCGGCGTAAATCCATGTATAGGTCAACGCCCGCTGCACGAACCGGCGGGTTTCGGGCACCGGGATCGCCTCGATGAACAACAGCGGATCGCCGTCCGCGTGGACATCGTCCTTCCAGCTCGCGAAGCCACCCAATCCGGCATTATAGCTGGCGAGCATGGCAATCAGGCTGCCGTCGATCAGGTCCTCCCCCGCAAGCGACATAACCCATCTTTGCCCGAGTTCCAGGTTGAACCCGGGTTCGGCGAGGCGGTCGGCCGGTAGCCGTGCGTTCCCGGTGATGGCCCGCGCGGTCACCGGCATGATCTGCATCAACCCGCGCGCGCCCGCCGGCGAAACGGCATTGGCGTCGAAATTCGATTCGGCACGGGTCATTCCGTAAACCAACGCCGGATCAAACCGGAACCCTCCCGCAGGGTGCAGACTGGGGACGGGAAAGCCCAGATCGTCATGCGGAATGCCGTCGGCAGCCTCGATCAACCCCCCGATCTGTGCCGCCAGGCCCGTCAGGCCGGCGTGCGACACCACCAGAAGCAAGGCACGGCGCAGCGCCGGATCGTTCCGCACGCTGGGCCACAGGCAGCGGAATTCCTGCTCGGCCCGCACGCGCTCGCCGACCTGAAGCAGCGCGAAGGCGCGCAGCCCCCGCGGCAGGGCGGCGAGTGCATCGATATCGGCGAGGGCCAGCGTGCCACGCGTCGGGATCAGACCGATCGGCCAGTTCAGCTTGCGGCGGGCGAGCATCCCGTAAAACGTGAATTTCTCCGCCGCGGCCCGCTCTAGCCACGACGTCGAGCCATCCTGATCGTGCAGACGCAAGGCCGCGCGCGCCGCCCAGAACGCGCCCGCGGCCCGAACATGGGCAGGGGCCATTCCGGCCTCTGCCGTCTGCTGAAAATATTTCCGGCTCTCCTCGAAGCGTCCGAGGCGCCAAGCCGCCAAACCGCCGATGAAGACACCGAATCCGGCGCGGTCCGGTTGTTTCGCACTGCGCATGGCAGCGGCCGCGGCCTGCAGCGCCTCATTGTCGCGATCGGCTGCGAAAAGGCCGCGCGCAACTTGGGCGCGGAGCATCGCCGCCACTGTTCCCTGAAGCCCCTTGGTATGCGCGATCAGATGCAACGCAGTGCTGAATCGGTCCGCTCGCACCCGGCCGGCGACCTCGCGTTCCAGTGCGGGATTGTGCGGCAGTGACGGATCTGCGGCCGTGTCGGCGCTATCCGTCGTGTCCGACGGATCGACAGGAGCAAGGCAGGCGAGCGGGGTCAAGTCCGGCGCCTTGGCTTTGGCCGGAAGCCGGCGAACCAGCAACGCGTGAATAGCCGGTGCATCGGGTTGGTCCGGGTAGTCGGTCAGCCATTTCGCAAGTTCATCGGTCGTGCTGCGGTGAAAGCGACCGAGATAGCGATCCGCCAGAATGGACCCGAGCAGCAGTTTGCTCTCCAGATCGGCGGTTTCACGCACGGCATCGGCGCTGCGCCCGTGGGCCTGATCAGCGAAGATGCGGCGGATGCGTGCGGCGTCGCTGGGCGTGAGAGGTTGCGGCAGGGCCACGCCGGATTTTGCGCCGGGCGCCTCGATGCGCGGAATCGCCATTGCCGTCTGATCCGCCACTCCCGATTCCTGCGCCTTTGCCGCGCCGAGCACGGCAGTTGCCAGGATTGCCGCCCCCGCCACCAGCACGCGGGCGCCGGGAAGGCGGGAGAGCGTTCGACCGATCCCTCGCATCCGGGTGGCCCTACCGGCCGAGGTCTGGTGAGGCAACCCGTCAAAGGACCGGTAATCACGATCTTTGAGACGTCCGGCCCGTGAATCAGCAACTTAGGAGACGTGCTGCCCTCACTTTGGCGCGAGCGACGTATCGAACGCGCGACGCAACGTCCGCAAATCCGCCCAGGCGTCACGGCGCAGTTCGGGCTGGCTGAGCAGCCATGCAACGCTGTGCGTCGGCAGCGCCCGGAGCGGCGTCCCGTGAGAAATGGGCACGTCAACCCAGACTCCCCGCCGCACACGGCGCGAAACAGCGGCCCCAATGATGCTGCGGCTGGCCAGCGGCCCGAGCAGAAGCGCAAGCCGCGGTCGACTGATTTCGATTAGCCGCATGAGGAACGGAAGGCAGATCGCAAGCTCGCCGGGGCTCGGCGGCCGGTCGCCGGGCGGACGCCAGGGGATGAGCGGAGTGATCAGCGCAGCGTCACGATCTAGCCCGATGCTGGCGAGCATCTTGTCCAAATACACGCCCGGCGGGCCCGCAAAGGGCCGCCCGGCGCGGTCATCGTCGGCACCAGGCGCCTCGCCGATCAGCAGCAGGGCACCTGGGTTGCCCTCGGCGAGCACCGGTTGGGTGGCGATGTCGCGCAGGGCGCAGCCGTCAAAACCGATAATGGCATTGCGGAGTGCGGGCAGCGTGTCGACGGCTGCGGCTGCGCTGCGCGCCCGTTCGATCGCGGCCGCGCCGATCCGGGGGGCTGCCGACGGCGATACGGCGGGTTGTGGTGGGGCCCGCTCGCTCCGCGCCGCGACCGCAACAAGGGGGGAAGCCGAGGGTTTGGGCGGACGCAAGCGATTGACGGGCGCTTCATCGAGCGCCTCGTCGGCACCCCACTCGATTTGCAGGCACAATGCGGCAAGTGCGTCCATGCCGCTGTCCTGCCGCGATGCGCGACTTTCCGCAATTGGCTGTGTCGCCTAGGCTTGCTGCGCAGCGGGAGACAAGGAATGGCGGAGGATCTGGCGCCGCGCGAGTCGATGGAGTTCGACATGGTGATCGTTGGCGCCGGCCCCGCAGGGCTGGCGGCGGCAATCCGGCTGAAGCAGATCGCGCCCGACGCCTCGGTCTGCGTGGTCGAGAAGGGCGGCGAAGTCGGCGCGCATATTCTTTCCGGTGCGGTGATCGAACCGCGCGCGCTGAACGAGCTGATTCCCGACTGGAGGGCGAAGGGCGCGCCGCTGAACACGCCGGCAACAGAGGACCGGTTCCTGTTCCTGACTGCCACGAAGGCGCGGCGCCTGCCCACGCCGCCGCAGATGAACAATCATGGCAACTATATCGTCTCGCTGGGAGATGTGGTGCGCTGGTTGGGCCAGCAGGCGGAAGCGCTGGGGGTGGAGATCTACCCTGGTTTCGCCGCCGCCGAGTTGCTGGAGGACAATGGCCGGATCGTCGGGATCGCGACCGGCGATATGGGGATCGGCAAGGACGGGGAGCGAACCGGGAATTACCAGCGCGGGATGGAGTTGCGTGCGCCATACACGCTGTTCGCCGAGGGCTGCCGAGGGTCGCTCAGCAAGCGGCTGATCGCACAGTTCGGCCTGCGCGACGGACGTGACCCGCAGACCTACGCCATCGGGATCAAGGAGCTTTGGGAGATTCCGGCCGAGGGGCATCAGCCGGGGCTGGTGGAGCACAGCGTCGGGTGGCCGCTGGATCAGCGGACCTATGGCGGATCGTTTCTATATCATTTCGGCGCTAACCTGATCTCATACGGCTTTGTTGTGGGGCTGGATTATCGCAACCCCTGGCTGTCGCCGTTCGACGAGATGCAGCGCTTCAAGACCCACCCCGCCATGCGCCGGCATTTCGCGGGTGGGCGGCGGATCAGCTACGGATCGCGGGCGCTGAACGAGGGCGGGTTGCAGTCTGTGCCCGGACTGATTTTTCCCGGGGGAGCGTTGATCGGCGATGCGGCTGGGTTCGTGAACGTGCCCAAGATCAAGGGCACGCATACGTCTATGAAGTCCGGCATGCTGGCGGCCGAGGCGGTGGCGGAGGCACTGGCGGGCGAGCGCCCGGCAGAGCTGACCGGTTATCCGGAAAAGCTGCGGGCAAGCTGGGTCTGGGACGAGTTGACCGCTGTGCGCAATATCCGACCCGCGTTTGCCAAATACGGCCTTCTCGGCGGCCTGAGCTACGCCGCGATGGACACTTACGTATTCCGCGGCAGGGCGCCGTGGACATTCCATCATGCGCATCCCGACAACGAGACGCTGTTGCCCGCGGATCAGGCGCCCCGCATCGACTACCCGAAGCCGGACGGGATTTTGACCTTCGATCGGCTTTCCTCGGTGTTCATCAGCAACACCAACCACGAGGAGAATCAGCCGCCGCACCTGAAGCTGCGCGATCCCGCCAAGGCGATCACGGTGAACTGGGAGCGCTATCGCAGCCCCGAAACGCGGTACTGCCCGGCTGCGGTTTATGAGATCGTCGATGCCGATCAGGGCAAGCCGGCTCTACAGATAAACGCGCAGAACTGCGTTCATTGCAAAACCTGCGACATCAAGGACCCGACGCAGAACATTGACTGGGTGACACCTGAAGGGTCCGGCGGGCCGAACTATCCCGGGGGGATGTGACGCGGAGACAGCAGAGTTAAAAAAATCGTGAGGGCGGCTTCAAAACCCGATGACTCGGCACTCACGGAAACGTTAGAGTGTCCCCATGCAAGATTCCCGCGCCATCCGCCGAGCCCTGGTGCTCACGCTCTCCCTGCTGTCCACCTGCGCTGTCGGTGAACCGGCGGCACGGGCGGGGGCGCCGATCCAACCCACACCGCCCGATTCCAGCGGTGCGTATTCGGCTTTTCTGAACGCGCATTTTGCCGCGAGTCAGGCTGATTCGAACGTCGCAGCGCAGGAGTACCTGCGCGCCTTGTCGGCCGCGCCGGACAGCCCGGATCTGCTGCGGCAGGCGCTGATGGCTTCGATCGTCAGCGGCCGGGCGGACGCAATTGGCCTAGCGCGCCGGCTGCCCGGAGATCCGATGGGGCAGATCCTGCTGGGGAATGAGGCAGCCCGCAGCGGTGACTGGCAGGGGGCTCAGCAACGGTTCGACTCGCTGCCGCAAACCGGGGTGCCGAAGCTGCTTCGCCCGTTGCTGGCGGCCTGGGCGCAGCAGGGTGCCGGCCAAACGGATCGCGCTCTGGCCCGACTCGAACCATTGCTGAGCGACCAGCACTTCGGCAGCGCCTACGCGCTCCACGCAGCGTTGATCGCCGATCTGGCCGGGCGCACCGCCGACGCGGCGCGATTCTATGCCAAAGCCAGCGAAAATCTCGGCTTCCGTAGCATGCGGATGGCCCAGATCCTGGCCAGCTTCACCGCCCGCCAGGGACATGAGGCAGAGGCGCTGCGCGACATCGCCGGTACGGCGCAGGCGACGCCGATGTTGCGCATCGCGCTTCCGGCACTCGCCGCCAATTTGCGACAGCGACCCGTAGCCTCAGCGATGGACGGCATGGCAGAGGCTTATCTCGATGTCGCCACCGCGCTGCGGCAGGACAATCAGGATCAGTTCGCGATGGTCCTGGTGCAACTGGCCCTGACCGTGCGGCCGGGGTTCGCCGCGGCACGAATGCTCGGAGCAGACGTACTTGAGGCAGACGGTCACGCCGATCGCGCCCTGCAGATGCTAGCCTCGATCGGCGCGGACAATCCGCTGTCGGCGGTTGTCCAGATGCGACGCGCCGAGCTGGAAGCCCGCGTGGGTAATCAGGCCGAGGCCCTGCAACAGCTTCACGATCTGTCCCTGACCTATTCCGACAGCTCGCTGCCGGACGCCGAAGCCGGCGACATTCTGCGGATGAAGGGCGATTATGCCGGTGCCACGGCAGCCTATAGCCGCGCGATCGCACGAATCGCCGCCCCATCGGCGCTCGATTGGCCGCTCTTCTATGATCGCGGCGTCGCCTATGAACAATTCAA
>DATIMO010000254.1:0-4895 GCA_035475215.1 Acetobacteraceae bacterium
CGCGAGCTGCTGGATGCTGCAGCCAACCTGAAAGTTGTCGGCCGCGCCGGCATCGGCGTGGACAATATCGACGTGAGATCGGCCACCGCGCGCGGCGTGGTGGTGATGAACACGCCGCATGGCAATACAATCACCACGGCCGAGCACGCCATCGCCATGATGTTCGCGCTGGCGCGGCAGATTCCCGAGGCGTCGGTTTCGACCAGAGCCGGGCGGTGGGAGAAGAACCGGTTCATGGGCGTCGAGCTGACCGGCAAGGTGCTGGGCCTGATCGGCTGCGGCAATATCGGCTCCATCGTTGCCGAACGTGCTGTCGGGCTGCGCATGAAGGTCATCGCCTACGATCCGTATCTTTCCGAAAAGCGCGCCGTCGATCTGGGGGTCGAGAAGGTCGAGCTGGATGCGCTGCTGGCGCGTGCCGATTTCATCACGCTGCACACACCGCTGACGGATGCGACGCGCAACATCCTGTCGCGCGGCGCGCTGGAGCAGACAAAACCGGGCGTCCGGATCATCAACTGTGCCCGCGGCGGGCTGCTGGACGAGGCGGCTTTGGTGGATGCCATCCGGTGCGGGCATGTTGCCGGCGCCGCCCTGGATGTCTTCGAAACCGAGCCGGCGACTTCCAGCCCGTTGTTCGATCTGGAAAACGTGGTTTGCACGCCGCATCTTGGGGCCGCGACAACCGAGGCGCAGGAGAATGTGGCATTGCAGGTGGCCGAACAGATCAGTGATTTTCTGCTGAACGGCGCGGTTGCCAACGCAATCAACATGCCATCAGTGTCGGCCGAGGATGCGCCGCGGATACGGCCCTATATGGAACTGTGTCGGCATCTCGGTGCGTTTGCTGGGCAACTGACCCAGGCGCGGGAAGGCGTGATCCGTCGCGTGGTGATCGAGTACGAAGGATACGTCGCCGGACTGAATCACCGGCCACTGAGTGCCGCCGTGCTGGCCGGATTGCTGGCGCCTGTCATGGAAGGCGTCAACATGGTGAACGCGCCGGTCGCAGCGCATGAACGTGGGATCGATGTGGCGGAGACGGTGCACGACCGCCCGAGCGAATACCAGACGCTGGTGCGGGTGACGGTCGAGGCCGACCGGCTGACTCGCTCGGTGGCGGGGACGCTGTTTGCCGGATCTCGGCCTCGAATCGTGGAGATCAAGGGGATTCGCGTGGAGGCGGATTTTGCACCGAACATGTTGTATGTAACGAACCAGGACCGGCCGGGGTTCATCGGGCGGTTCGGTGCGACATTGGCCGAGGCGGGGATCAACATCGCCACCTTCCATCTCGGCCGCGCGGAACCGGGCGGCGATGCGATCTGCCTGGTCTCGGTCGATGAACCGGTGCCGGAGGATGTGCTGGAGTCGGTCTGCACGCTGCCGCTGGTCGTGCAGGCGACGACGCTGTCGTTCTGAGCCACTGTGCCGGTCGGCGCCGAATTCCAGGCATTCGTGCTCGACCTGCTGGGACCGCTGCGACCGAGCGCGCGACGGATGTTCGGCGGCGTGGGTATCATGCGCGACGGGATGATGTTCGCGCTGCTGTCGGACGATACGATGTATTTCCGGGTGGATGAGCGAACGCGCGCGCGGTTTCAGGAGGCGGGGTGTGACCCGTTCCGTTACCGCCGCGCCGGGCGCGAGGTATCCATCGCCAGCTACTACGCGGTGCCGGACGCATTGTACGATGAACCAGACGTGCTGCTGGAATGGGCGCGGGAGGCAGTCGCGGCGGCGCAGGACAAGGGGCGGAAGCGGAAATGAGCTCGGTAGGTCACAGCACCGACAGGCCGAGATGCTTCTGCATAGGAGCGAAGTCCCGATCGTCGTGCAGCAACGTGTGACCGTGGCGGATACAGTACGTGCCGATCACTACGTCAATGCCGGTGCGGATGGTAATTCCGAGGCGGCGCAGGGCGCGAAAGTTCCTTGCCGCTTCTTCCGCGATCTCCGGGTTCATGAGAGGGGCAACCGGAAACTGGTGCATGTGGCTCCGGATACGTATCGCCTGCGCTTCGTCGCGGGCACCCATCAAAACTTCCATCAGGATCAGGTCTCCGATGAGGATTTGCCCCTGCTCGAAGTCGAGCTGATGAAGTTTCCGAACGGGCTCGGTCTCCTGGCCGCGGAGATTGGCGATCCAGACCGAGCTGTCCACCAATATCATCGCCCGGATCGCGTCTCGCGCAGGGCATCCAGATCGCCCTCCCACCCGAGACCGCGCATGCCGGCCACTGCTTGTTTTTGCCGTTCAGAGCGGATCAGCCGGCGCAGTGCCTCCTCAATGGTGGCTCGTTTGGTGCGCAGACCGGTCACGGCCAGGGCCTCATTGATGAGTTGGTCGTCAAGTTCGATGTTTGTGCGCATGGATGGCCCCTATGTGTATAAGGTCAATCAATATATACACATTGCGTAAAACAGCAACGCCTCTCGCGACCGGAACGCATCATGGCAAATACAATGACTCCGCTTCGAGCCGCCAAGGACCACACGGCCCCCTCCGTCTTCAGGCCGGAAAACCTGTTGCGTGAGGCGCGCCGGCAGAAGCGCCTGCCGGTCCAGCCGGTGCCGGAAATCTGCGTTCTGGACCCGGATGGCGACCTGGTCCGCCATCTTCGCCGCAGCGGCCGCGCCACGATCGATCCGGCCTGGCCCTGCTACCACACCGACCTCCATCGCTTTTCCCATGCGGGTGAAACCTATGGCGCCATTCCCTGCGCTGTCGGCGCGCCCTTCGCGGTGCTGATCGGCGAGCAGCTTTTCGCTTCCGGCTGCCGGCTGCTGATCAGCATCACCTCGGCCGGCCAGATCATCCCCAGCGGCCCGCCGCCCTATTTCGTGCTGATCGATCGTGCCCTGCGCGACGAGGGCACCAGCCACCATTATTTGCCGCCGAGCCAGTTCGCCGAGGCGCCAGCGCATCTGCTGGCGCCGATCGCCGCCGCGTTGCGTGACACCATTCCGCCGGTCGTAAGCGGCGCCGCCTGGACGACCGATGCGCCCTTCCGGGAGACCGAGGCCGCAATCGACCAGGCCCGCGTCGCCGGCGTATTGGCGGTGGAGATGGAGGCGGCGGCACTGTATGCATTCGCCGCCGCACGCCAGCGCGATGTGCTATGCTTCGCCCATGTTACCAATCAGCTCGCGCAGATCGAGGGCGATTTCGAAAAAGGTGAGGCGGACGGCGCTGCCGACGCATTGCTTATTCTGGAACGTACCGCTGCCGCCTGGCGCACCATCACACGCTGAACGGGAACTCCGAGCATGAATCCGGACCCACTGCATGACGTGCTTGCGTTCCTCGCCAAGCCCGGAGTTCTGACTTACGTCTTCTGGGGATTGCTGGCGGTCAGCGTGCTGATCGCGCTGGCGGTTCTGGCTCGCGATCCCGAACAGCGCCGCCCGCGGCATGTCGCCGTCTGGATCGTGCGGCTGCTGGTCGGCTGCATGTGGTGGCAGCAATCCTTGTGGAAGGTGCCGCCGAACTACGACGGCCTGCTGTACTGGATGAAGCAGGAATCCGAGCATGCGGCAGTCAAGTTGCAGGCGCAACTTGTCGGAAATCTGGTGATCCCGCACATCAGTATCTTCGGACCACTGGTCTATGCGATCGAGGTTGCGATCGGGGTATCGCTGATGCTCGGCGTGCTGACGCGACTGGGCGCGTTACTGGGGTTGCTGATGGCGCTCAATCTCTGGCTCGGGTTGTACTCGGCGCCCGGCGAATGGCCGTGGACGTATTTCTTCCTGATCCTGCTGCAGTTCCTGTTCCTGGTGGATCCACCCGGCCGCAGCCTGGGCGTCGATGCACTGGGCCATCGCCGCGTCGCCGGATGGAACCGCTGATCGGGGCGGATCAGCGGCGCGCCGGTCCCATCACCTCGGGCGACAGCCCCGCCGAGCTGCGAACGCTGTCCAGCGTCGATGCCCAGTCGAAATTGCGCCACACCGCCGCGAGATGCGCATAAGGCGGCGACTGCGCAAACAACTGGAATGTCAGCCGGTGGCCGGCGTAATCGGAATTCAGCAGGTCGCGGGCGAACGCCAGCAGCTTTCGCCGGTCTTCTGCCACCCATGATTCGTTTACTGTGTAGTATTTCCGCAGCCACGGTCCGGCTTCTTCATTCTGGAAGGTGGCGAAGTCCGGCGTGACGCAGATTTGCCCGCCGCACAGTTCGCGGGCGATGTGCATCATGTGATGCAACTGCGAGCATGCCAGCACGCGGCCGGTGAACAGCAGCGACTGGTTTGGCATCAGCAGACCCGCCGGGCTTTGCCGCGCGGTCGCGATGGATGCGATCAGGTGCGCGTTGATGCCTTCACGATAGCAGGCGAGGGTCGCCAGCTTTTCCTGCACCGCCTGCTGTTTTTCCAGCCCGGTCTGGCGAGCGTTGAACAGCGCGGCACCGATCATCAGGTCGGCGGTGCGCAGGATGCGCAGCACGAACGCAAACGCGCTGTAGCGGTGCAACGTGGCACGGATGAACGTGGCAGCTTTGGTGTGGCGGTAGAACAGCACGTTTTCCCACGGGATCAGCACGTCGTCGAACACGACCAGCGAATCCACTTCGTCGAAGCGGCTGGACAGCGGGTAGTCCTGCTCCGGCGCTCGGCCGGCAAAGCCGGTGCGGCAGATGAATTTCAGGTTGGGCGAGCCGAAGTCGCAAATGAAACCAACAGCATAGTCGGACAGTTCAGCGTCGCCCCAGTTGGCGATGGTTGGTTTGGTGAAGGCCTGGTTCGCATAGGCCGCTGCGGTTTCATATTTGGCGCCGCGGACGATGATGCCGGCATCGGTTTCCTTCACCACGTGCAGCAGCATGTCGGGGTCCTGCTCCTGCGGGCGCTTGGAGCGGTCGCCTTTCGGGTCGGTATTGGCGGAAACGTGG
>DATIMO010000255.1:0-9407 GCA_035475215.1 Acetobacteraceae bacterium
ATCTGTTGAGCAACCGAGTTTCGACTTGCGCTCATTTGTAAGCCTCACGTCTATGCGCCACCCGTTCGACGGTGAACCGCCCGCCAGGGCCGGGGCTCAGAACCACCCTATAGTCGCCAATCCGAAGTCGGTGCGCCTTGCTTTTGGCCAATCTCTTGACGTCATGATGCGGTGACGCGGGATTTTCGGCAAACGCTTCTATGCGATCCACTATGCGATCACGATCCCGTTGTGGGATTTTTCTCAGCTCCTTCGCGGCCGTCTTGACCACGTCAACCCCGCGTATCCTGACGACAGGTTCGTCCCCTGAGCCTTCAACGTCGTCCCGGCTCACGCGAGCTACTCCGCCGCCACCTTCTCCGGCTCTGCTTTCAGCGCGGCCGCCTTCGCTTCCACCAGTTCCACGATGTGATCGATCATCTTGCCGGCCTCGATCGTGTGGTCGGTCTTCCCGGCCTTGTAGATCATGTGCCGGCCGGCCCCGCCGCCAGTGAGTCCGATATCGGTCATCAGCGCCTCACCCGGGCCGTTCACCACGCAGCCGATGATCGACAGCGTCAGCGGCGTTTCGATATGCGATAGCCGGTCCTCCAGTTCCTTCACCGTCTCGACCACGTTGAAGCCCTGTCGGGCGCAGGACGGGCACGAGATCACCTTCACCCCGCGATGCCTGATCCCAAGGGATTTCAGCAGATCCCAGCCGACCCGCACCTCTTCCTCGGGTTCGTCCGACAGGGAAACGCGCAGCGTGTCGCCGATCCCGGCCCACAGCAGCGATCCCAACCCGATTGCCGATTTCACCGTGCCCATGCGGCGCCCGCCGGCTTCGGTGATGCCGATATGAAGCGGGTGGTCGCAGACCTCGGCCAGTTGCTGATACGCCGCTACGGCCAGGAACACGTCGGACGCCTTCACGCTAATCTTGAAATCATGGAAATCGTGCTGCTGCAGGATGTCGGCATGGTACAGCGCGCTTTCGACCAGCGCTTCGGGGTTCGGCTCGCCGTATTTCTCCAGCAGATGCTTTTCCAGCGATCCCGCGTTCACTCCGATGCGCATGGAGCAGCCGTGGTCGCGGGCGGCCTTGATGACCTCCTTTACCCGCTCGTCGCTGCCAATGTTGCCGGGGTTGATGCGCAGGCAGGCGGCGCCGCTGTCCGCCGCCTCGATCGCCCGGCGGTAATGGAAATGGATATCGGCGACGATCGGCACATCCACCTGACGGACGATGTCCTTCAGCGCCAGCGCACTCTCCGGGTCGGGGCAGGATACCCGCACGACGTCGGCCCCCGCAGCCTGTGCCCGCTGGATCTGCGCTACCGTTCCGTCCACGTCGGTGGTCAGTGTGTTGGTCATGGTCTGAACGCTGATCGGCGCGCCACCCCCGACCGGCACCCGGCCGACATGAATGCGGCGGGATGCCCGGCGGGTGATCTGCTGGTACGGACGGTAGTTCATTGCCTTCTCCGTCGATGCGGGGACGCGAATGTCCCGAAAATGGGGAGTGTCGCGGGTTTGCGCTACCGCGCCGCGGAAACCGGCGCCAGTCCGCCGCCACGCACGGCATACGGATCCAGCGGAAGATCGCGCCGCACCGCGCCGGGATTGCCGAGCGGTGGCGTTGCCACGCCGTCCAGGACCAATTCGGTGCCGCCGGCGTTACCGGTCGTCAACAGCAAATTGCCTGATGAGGGAACCGGCCAGCTTTCCCCCGCGTGCAAGATGCGGCTGAACAGCACCTGCCCGCCGTGATCGCGCACCTGGATCCAGGAATCGGCCGTGGCACGCACCTGCAACCCAAGTTCCGGAGAGGCATCGGCCGCAACCGGCGATGCCCCGGCCGGAGGCGCCTGGGATGCCAGAGGTGTCGCCGCGGCAGCGGAACCCGGTGACAAAGCCTGGTCGGGCGAGGTCCCCTGGATCGCCAGACGCGGTGCCGGAGCCGCGGCCGGCTCAGTCGCCGGGGCAGCGGCGATCGCCGCGGGGCGCGCCACGGGCGGGATCACCTGTTCGGCGAGTGGCGCCAATCGTGCCGGCACCGGCGCGACTGCCTCGGCCGGCAAGCGGCCCTCTCCGGACAGACGGTACCAACCCGCATAGACGCCCACTGCCAGCACCAGACCAAGCAGCACGGCCGCCCCGGTGGGCAAGCCCCGTTCTGGCAACGGTGCAGGAAACGTGAGCTCGGCCTTGCGGCTTATCTCGGCGGCCTCGGCCTTGAACCGGCGTGACAGCTCATCCGGATCCAACCCCAGGGCGGCTGCGTAGCTGCGGAGGAAAACCAGGGCGTATGCATTGCCCGGCAGGTCCGACAGCCGTCCCTGCTCGAGCGCTTCCAGATAAGGCAGTCGGATGCGCAGCGCGGTCGCCATCTCGGGCAGGTCGCGCCCGATCCGTTCTCGCGCGGCGGTCAGGTCCGCGCCCACGCGCGGTGCTGCCGGCGCTTTGCCCACGGATGGCACGGGTGACCGCTTTTCGGTCGAACTCGATCCGCGGCATTGCAGCACGGCAGCGACGACCCCCAAACCATCCGACGACGCGGCGCAGCACCCCTCGCGCAAGCGCAATAAGGGGTGTCGCGGTCTACATCAGACCTTTTATCTTGCCAACGCCATAACGTGCCGCGTTTTGCCCAGTACGTCGACTCGGCATTACCAGCCGCACGCGAATAATTTCATCGGCTACACGTCCAGGCCGTGCTCTCGTGCCCAGACCAAAATCGGTTCGCGCAGACTTGCCGCGGCTGCAGCATTGCGCCGAAGCGCCGATAGCACCCGGCGGAATGCTGGCAGGTCGAGCCCGTTGATCAGTGATTTCACTCCCGGCAGGCCGGCGGCCGGCATGGACAGCGTGCGGAACCCGAGCCCGACCAGCGCCATCGCCTCGATGGGGTGACCGGCAGCCTCTCCGCAGAGCGAGACCGGCACGCCGGCACCGCCGCGGGCCGCCGCGGCGGCGCACACAAGCTGCTCCAGCAGATCGAACACCGGCGGGGACAGCAGATCGTAGCGGCCGGCAAGGGCCGGGGCGCCGCGATCGGCGGCAAACAGGAACTGCAGCAGGTCGTTGGAGCCGACGGAGACGAAATCCACCTCGGCCAGCAGCTCCGGCAATTGCCACATCAACGCTGGCACCTCCAGCATGGTGCCGATCAGCAGCCGTTCGGGTGCGGGGCGCACGCGTTTCGCCTCGGCCAGCAGCAAGGCGCGGGCAGCACGAAATTCGGCAACGGTCGCGACCATCGGGAACATCACGGATAGCGGCCGTCCTGCGGCGGCCAGCAGCAGCGACCGCAGCTGCCGGCGCAGGATCGCGGGGCGTTCCAATCCGATGCGCAGACTGCGCCAGCCCATTGCCGGATTGGCCTCCTCGGGGGCGTCGGCACCGGGCAGCAGCTTGTCGCTACCCAGATCAAGGGTGCGGAAGGCCACGGGTCGGTCGCCGGCGCAGTCAAGCACGCGGGAATACAGGGCGGTCTGATCCGCGGCATTCAGGACACTGCCGCGCGCCAGCATGGCGATCTCGGTGCGAAACAGGCCGATGCCCTCGGCGCCGGTGCGGTCCAGTTCATTCAGTTCCAGGGCCAGTCCCGCGTTCAGCATCAACTGGATGCGTGTTCCGTCCGCGGTGGCGGCGGGCCGGTGGCGCAGCCGCTGCAAACCCGCCTGCCGAGCCGACTGAGCCTCCTGTGCCCGCAGGTAGGTTTGGAGCAGCTCAGTTCCTGGACGGATGTAGAAGGTGCCGTCATCCGCATCGAGGATGGCTTCGTCCCCTGGTTCAGCGGCGCTGAGGATGCCGCGCATGCCGCCCAAAGCCGGGAGGCCAAGCGCGCGGGCGAGGATGGCGGCGTGCCCGGCCGGACTTGCCTCCTCGATCACCAGGCCGGCGATGCCCCGGCCGTGCCAGTCGAGCAACTCGGCTGGCCCAAGGCGGCGGGCGATCAGGATCGCCCCCGGTGGCACCGCCGCCCGTGCGGCCGAGCCGGCCAGTTCGGCCAGCAGGCGCCCGGCCATGTCTTCCAGGTCAGCCAGGCGCTCGCGCAGATGGGGATCCGCGATCCGGCGCATGCGGTCGTGCAATTCACCGGCGACGCGCTGTACGGCGGCCTCGGCGGTCAGTCCGCTGCGGATCACTTCCTCCACACGGCGCAGCCAGCCCGCGTCCGCGGCCACGAGCCGATAGGCTTCGATCACCTCGCGGGAAGCCGCGGCATCCGCCGTACCCTCTGGCAAACGACCGTCCAGCAGTTCGTCCAGGCCACGCTGCATGCGCTCGGCAGCCGCATGCAGCCGATCAAGCTCGGCCGCAGGATCATCCGTCAGCAGGTGTCCGGGGCTCAGCCGGGCGCCGTGCCGGACCAGCGGGCCAATGACGATACCGCCCACCAGGGACGCGCCGGAGAAGGTGCGGGGCACGGTTCCGGCAAGGCCTTCCTGGGACCCGTCGGCAGCGCCGGCCGCCGACAGCTGCTCGGCGAGCAGCATGGCAACCGTTTCCAGTTCCTCCACCTCGTCGGCGGAATAGTGACGAGGGGCCCGCTCCTGCGCGGTGACCACGCCGAGGATGCGGCCGGCGCGGCGAACCGGGACCGCCAGGATGGAGGCGAAAGGCTCCTCACCGGTTTCAGGCCGATAGGCGAAGCGTGGATGGTTCTGCGCATCAGCCAGGTTCATGACGCGCCCGCTTGCAGCGGTGAGTCCGACGATGCCTTCCCCGACACGCAGCCTGGTGCGCCCGACGGCGGTTGGGTTCAGGCCGTGCGTGGCGGCCAGTTCCAGTATATCGCCCGGGCGCTTTATGTAGATCGAGCAGACGTCAGCGTGCATCTCGGCGGCGACCAGCGCGGCGAGTTCTGCGAAGGATGCCGAGGCGCGTCCCATCAATTCACGCAGCTGGGCCAGCAGCCGTCGCTGCGACGTCACCCGAAGCTCAGGCGGGCCGGCGTCAGGCGGGGCCACGGGAAGTTGCCATGCGGTGCTGGCGCCCGATCAGGGCGGCGACAGCCTGTTCGACCAGCTCGGCGATGATGGCAGCGGTCGGTTGCTCGGATGTCACCATGCCAACCGATTGTCCGGCCATCACGGAGCCGGACCCGACGTCACCGTCGATCACCGCGCGACGCAGGGCGCCGGCCCAGAAATGCTCGATGTCGAGCTGCGCGGCCTCGCGGGTGATCTCGCCCGACTGGAAGCGGCGGATCACGTCGGCCTGATGCGTCAGGAAGCGCTTGGTGCCGTCGTTGACCAAGCCGCGCACGGGAATCACCGGGAAGCGTTCGTCGAGCTGGATGGATGGCAGGGCGTCGCGCGCGTTGGCGCGGATGAAGACCTGCTTGAAGCGGGGATGCGCGATCGATTCGGTTGCGGCGGCGAAGCGGGTGCCGAGCTGGGCGCCGGAAGCACCCATTTCGAGATAGGCCAGGATCGCCTCGCCGCGTCCCAGTCCGCCGGCAACGAAGATCGGTATTTCCCTGATATGCGGCAGAATTTCCTGGGCGAGCACGCCGAGCGAGACGGGGCCGATATGGCCGCCGGCCTCGGAGCCTTCGATCACCAGGGCGTCGGCGCCGGAGCGGACCAGGCGTTTTGCCAGGACCAGGGCGGGGGTGAAGGCGATCAGCTTCGCGCCGCCGTCCTTTACCGCGCGAACTGCGCCGCCAGGCGGGATGCCACCGGCCAGGACGATGTGGCCGACGCGGGCTTCCAGGCAGACTCGGATCAGGTCGTCCAACGCCGGGTGCATGGTGATCAGGTTGACGCCGAAGGGACGATTGGTGAGGGCCTGGGTAGCGGCAATTTCGGCGGCCAGCGCGTCCGGATACATGGAGCCGCAAGCGATCACGCCGAAACCGCCGGCGTTCGAGATGGCGGCGACCAGGTGGCGTTCGCTGACCCAGCTCATGGCGCCGCCCATGATCGCGTAGCGGCAGCCGAGGAAGGCGGTGCCGCGGGACCAGAGGCGGTCGAGTTCGGTGTGGGCGAGAGCTTCGCCCAGATCCTTGGCCGGGGGCAGGCCCTGGTCTGCTTCGCAGCCCAAGCCTGCAAGCCGGAGAGTTGACCCCTCCCCCAACCCCCTCCCGCAGGGGGAGGGGGCTCGGATTACGTTGTCAGCTGGCATCGAGGCCGTAGGCGGTGTGCAGGGCGCGAACGGCAAGTTCGGTGTACTCCGCTGCGATCAGCACGCTGACCTTGATTTCACTGGTAGAGATCACCTGGATATTGATCGCCTTGTCGGCCAGGGCGCGAAACATCGTATTGGCAACGCCGGCGTGGCTGCGCATGCCGACGCCGACCACGCTGATCTTGGCAACTTCCGGGTCGGTCAGGATCTCGGCGTAGCCGACCTGAGGACGGACCAAATCCAGGGCGGCGCGGGCGCGTGGCAGGTCGGCTCGGCCGACAGTGAAGGTCATGTCGGTGGTGCCGTCGGCGGAGACGTTCTGCACGATCATGTCGACATTGACGTTCTGTTCGGACAGCGTGCCGAAGATGGCGGCGGCGATGCCGGGCCGGTCCGGCACGCGGCGTACCGTGATCTTCGCCTCGTCGCGCGAATAGGCAATACCGGAGACGTTTTCCTTCTCCACGATCTCATCCTCATCGACCACCAGCGTGCCGGGCAGGTCCTGGAAGCTGGACCGCACCTGCACGCGCACCTGTTCGTTCATCGCCAGTTCGACGCTGCGGGTCTGCAAGACCTTGGCGCCGACCGAGGCAAGTTCCAGCATTTCTTCATAACTGATTCGGGCGAGTTTGCGCGCCTTGGGCACGATCCGCGGATCGGTGGTATAGACCCCGTCCACGTCGGTGTAGATGTCGCAGCGATCCGCCTTCAGTGCGGCGGCAAGTGCGACGGCCGATGTGTCCGACCCGCCACGGCCGAGGGTGGTGATTCGCTGGTTCGGGCTGAGGCCCTGGAATCCGGTGACCACCGGAACCTGCCCGTCGCGCATGCGGCGGATCAGTTCATTGCCATTGATGTCAGCGATGCGGGCCTTGCCGTGCACGTTGTCGGTGCGGATGGGGATCTGCCAGCCTTGCCAGGATCGTGCCTCGACCCCGATTTCCTGCAGCGCGATCGCCAGCAGCCCGGTGGTGACCTGCTCACCGGTGGCAACCACAGCGTCATATTCGCGGGCATCGTGCAGCGCTGACAATCCCTGACACCAGGCGACGAGCTGGTTGGTTACGCCGGCCATGGCCGAGAGCACGACGGCGACTTCGTTGCCGGCGTCCATTTCGGCTTTGACGCGCACGGCGACGTTGCGCAGCCGATCGAGATCGGCCACCGACGTTCCGCCGAATTTCATGACAAGGCGCATGATTCAGTGGTCAGGGGTCAGGGGTCAGTGGTCAGTTGGGGGGCAGACATACTGGCGCGGAACTGAGGGGGCAACATGGTGCGACCGACAGTCTCGGATGCCGAACTGGCGCGGTTCGACGCACTTGCAGGCGAATGGTGGGATGCGCGGGGGCCGATGCGCGCGCTGCATGCGATGAACCCGGTGCGGATCGGCTGGATGTGCGAGCGCGTGGCGCGGGCGTTTCCGGATCGGGCCGGGCTGCGCTGGCTGGACGTGGGCTGCGGTGCCGGGATCGCCGCCGAGGCGCTCGCCCGACGCGGCTTCACGGTCCTGGGCATCGATGCCGCCGCGGCCACGATAGGTGCGGCTTGGGCGCACGCGGAGGGCTACCGCCTGCCGCTGGAGTACCGCGTGGCTACGGTCGAGGACCTGATCAACGAAGGGCGGCGTTTCCCGGTGGTGACCGCGCTGGAGGTGATCGAGCACGTGCCCGATCCGGCGGCATTCCTGCGCGCGCTGAGTGCCGCGCTGGAGCCTGGCGGGCTGTTGTTCGTGTCCACGTTGAACCGTACCGCCCGGTCGTTCCTGGCCGCCAAGATCGGCGCCGAATATCTGCTGCGATGGCTGCCGGTCGGGACGCATAGCTGGGACAGGTTCATCACGCCGACCGAGTTGGGGGAATCTCTGAGGGCCGCCGGTTTGCGTCCGACCGATCTGACCGGACTTGCGCCGATGCCGTTGGGCGGTGGATGGCGGATCACGCGCGATCCCGGTGTGAACTATCTTATCGCCGCGCAAGCGGCCTGAGCACTCCCCCGGTTGTGATGCGGATGACGCCTTGAGGGGGAACCCGATACGGGCGGACCGGTTCGAGTCATGCCTGCCCCGACTACGCCATCGGGCAGCCCCGATTCCGTCTGAAGGAGAGGACAAATCATGATAATACGCGACTTTGCGATCGCGCTTGCGGCGACGGCCTTAACGGCGGTCCCTGCATTGGCGCAGCAGGGCGGCTGGAACAGCAATCAGGGAAGCTATCAGCAAGGCAGCAACGAGGGCTATCAGGGACCCAATCAAGGCTATCAGGGTTCGAGCACCGGTTCGCACATGGGCTATCAAGGCTCGAACATGGGCTCGCAGGGGAACATGGGTTCGCAGGGCTGGAACCAGGGGTCCAACACCGGTTCGTCAGGCTGGAACCAAGGCTCGAACATGGGTTCCCAGGGGTCGAGTACGGGCTACCAGGGATCGAATATGGGATCCCAGGGCTGGAATCAGGGCTCGAGCACGGGTTCCCAGGGTTCAAACATGGGGTCCAACCAGGGGTATCAGGGCCAGGGGTATCAGGGCCAAGGATCGAACTCGAGCCAATCTTCGAACCAGGGCTGGAACGGCCAGGGGTCGAACAACCCGAACGGCGCCTTATCTCAGCAGGCGGTCCAGCATGTGCAGCAGCGGCTGGAGCAGATGGGCTTGTACCACGGCAACGTCGACGGTATCTGGGGACCGGAAACCCAATCTGCGGTGCGTGATTTCCAGCAGCAGCATGGCGGCCAGGCGAATGGTCAGCTCGACTATCAGACCATGGCACAACTGGGTCTGCTGGGGAATGAAGGCCAGCAGTTCGGCAGCAACAACGAGAACGGATCCACCCAGCAGGGCTACAACCCGCAGATGGGAAACACCGGCAGCAATACCGGCCGGTTTTCCAGCAACACTGGTTCCAATTGGAACGGGTCGGCCAGCAACAGCGGTCAGTTCGGCAGCAACACGTCTAACCCGAACAACCGGAACACCCAGGGAAACACTGGGTTCAACCAGAACACCCAGGGCTATAACACGAACAACAACAACAACAGCGGCATGAGCAGCTACAACAGCAATATTGGGGCGACCGGCAACACCGGTAACAATGGCTACAGCACCAGTCTGAACAACAACGACCGGTTCGGCAACAATGGCTCCAACAGCGGGTCGACTACCTCGAGCACCGGGAGCAGCAATCCGAACGAAACCGGGGCGAACAGCGGCAGCAACGTGAACAGCAGCGCTACCCGCTGACGATCGACAGCTATCCGTGATGGCCGGCCGGAGGGTACCTCCG
>DATIMO010000256.1:0-8494 GCA_035475215.1 Acetobacteraceae bacterium
TTCAGGACCGTGGTGTCCAGACTGGCGTCCTCGAGCTGGGCCTTGATCTTCCCCACGCCGGGCAGCATCCCCAGGATGCCGGATAGCGAGCCCATCTTGGTGATCTGGCGAAGCTGCGCGGCGTAGTCCTCCAGATCGAACT
The DNA here is from genome assembly GCA_035475215.1 of Acetobacteraceae bacterium. GTDB lineage: Bacteria > Pseudomonadota > Alphaproteobacteria > Acetobacterales > Acetobacteraceae > DATDIC01. Next base: position 143 of record DATIMO010000256.1, read on the forward strand.
TGCCCCGCGCCAGCTTCCGGGCGAGCTTTTCGGCTTCATCCTGATCGACGGTCTCCGACGCTTTCTCGACCAGCCCGACGATGTCGCCCATGCCAAGAATGCGGCCGGCGACGCGCTCGGGGTGAAATTCGTCCAGGCCCTCAAGCTTTTCGGACGTGCCGATCAGCTTGATCGGGGCCCCGGTGATGGCCCGCATCGACAGGGCGGCACCGCCCCGTGCATCGCCGTCCATCCGGGTCAGCACGATGCCTGTGACGCCGAGCGCCTCGTTGAAGGCCCGGGCCGTGTTCACCGCGTCCTGGCCCGTCATGGCATCGACGACCAGCAGGGTTTCGGCCGGTTCGGTGGCGGCGCGGATCGCCCTCACTTCATCCATCAGCTCCTGGTTGATGGAAAGCCGGCCGGCGGTATCCAGGATGACGAGGTCAAATCCTTCGCGCCGGCCGGTGTCCATGGCGCGGCGGGCAATCTCCACCGGCGTCTGGCCGGCGACGATCGGCAGACTGGGCACGTCCGCCTGCTTAGCCAGTTGAGCAAGCTGAAGCTGGGCGGCCGGGCGCTGGGTATCCAGGCTGGCGAGCAGGACACGGCGTCGCAGGCGCTCGCGCAGGCGGAGGCCGAGTTTGCCGGCAGTGGTGGTCTTGCCGGAGCCTTGCAGCCCGACCATCAACACCGGGATCGGAGCCGGCGCGTTCAGGTTGAGCGGTACGGCGCCCTCGCCGCCCAGTTCCTCGATCATGACGTCGTTGACGATCTTGACGATCTGCTGGCCGGGGGTGACGGAATCGAGCACCTCGGACGCCAGGGCGCGGTCGCGGACCTTGGTGATGAACTCACGCACCACGGGCAGGGCAACGTCGGCATCGAGCAAGGCGAGGCGGACCTCGCGCAGCGCCTCGGCGACGTCGGTTTCGTTCAGTGCGCCGCGGCGGCGGAGGCCGTCGAAAACGCCAGTCAGCTTGTCGGACAGCGCCTCGAACACGCTGGCGTCCCCTTGATCTTGTCCAAGCCCGATTGCGCCGCTGCGCGAACCCTCGCGGAGCGGCGGAGCCCCCGCATAAAGCGGGGACCGGGATGGCTAGCTGGTCCCGGATGGCCGGTTTATGCGCGGGGGGTGGTGGGGCGTCAAGGGCGGCCGCCGGTTCTGCCGATGTACATCGCGGTTCGCGCGATCGCCCGGATGTACATCTGGCGGAAACCGTTTGCTAACCGAATGGAATGGACTGTTTACGGATCAGGCCGACCCGCCCGTCGACTACTGCTGTCGCGGGTAGCGGAACCTGCGGTTCTACGGGGCGTGCTTTTCCATGTAGTCCGTCGCGGAATCCATCGCGGATTTCACGCAGCCCTCGGCGACCGCCTTTACGTCGCCGGCATCGATCTTGTTCGGATCATCGATGGGAAGCGCGGCGTTTCCGCTCGGCATGGCTTTCACGGATTTACCGGGCCAGGTCGAGATGATCAGCGAACACTCGCCACGCAGGTTCTTGCCGGATTTGTCCGGACCGAGTGAAACGAGGCTGCCATCCAGCGAGTAGCCCTTTGCGGCCTTGTCCTTTGGCTTGTCCAGGGTGAGCTTGCTGGATGCCTTGACCGCCTTTTCCGCGGCCTTCTCCATGATACCAGGCAGATTGCTTTTGTATTTTGCGTCGAATACCTCATTGACGGCGAAATCCTTGAGATTTACGTAAGTGGGCGGTGCTGCCATGGTTATGCTCCTGCTGGGTTGTTACTGGGACAGCTTAGCCGCTATGGTAACGGGCTGCACCTGTTGAATGCCCAAGGATATATCTGGCTTCGGCGGCGCGCCTGTGATGGGGTTCACAGACTTTCGCCTACTTCCGTGCCAAGCGGGCGCGGCGCTGAAATGCGGGAGGCCAGAATGGCGGACGATGTGATATCCACCGATGCTGTCTCCAGAATCATGTCGGAAACGACGGAAGCCGCTTCAGGTGCGGCCGCGGTCGTAGCTGGGGAAGGCCGCCCAAAACCGCAATCGTTACCGGTGACATCGTCAGTGCCGGCGCTGCGGGTCGGGGGTCTCGACGATCGCGGCAATACGGTCAAGTATATATACTCGGTCGATCCGGCCTATATCATCTATTACAGCCGGCTTGAGCAAGCCGGGAACCACAAAGGTTTGGGGCGCATCAGATTGCTGTTGCGTCTCGGTCGTAGGGCCTGTGAATGGGAGGGCGTGCAGGCGCTGCTATCTTCGGATCCGGGCCGACGGCAGGACCAGCTTCGCAAATTGCTGCCGCTTGGGACCGAACGTGCCAAGCTGCGAGCCTTGTTGAGCGACTGGCCGCGGCGTGAAAGCTATGATTCGTCCATCGCGATCGCGCTGCAGCTTGCGCTGGATGGGAACGGCGAGGGGACATCGGTCGAGCGCGCGCTTGCCACCCTGGCTGATGCCAAGACCTCGATCGCGAATGAGCGGCAGATTGCCGGGCGAGGCCAGTATGTCTCGTTCGCCTTTCTATTCGGTATCCTGGGATTTGCGGTTTTGAGAATCGCACAGTACAGCCTGTTCCCCGATACTGGAAATTTCTGGCTGGGAGCCCAGGCCGGGCTGCTGGGCGCGATCTTCTCGATCGCGATCGGCGTCAAGAACCGTACCGTCGCACCTGACACCAATGTCCGAGGCAACCTTACCGACAGCGTGCTGCGCCTGGTCATCGGCGGGATTTCCGGAGGGACAATCGTCCTGTTGTCTTCCACCGGGCTCGTGCCGGCGCTGCACACTTATGCCGGTAATCTGAGCGGCGACGAGTCTGTCCCGTTCGTGCTGCTTCTCGGTATCCTTGCGGGCTTCGTCGAGCGGCTCGTGCCAGGTCTGCTCGACAACGAGGCGCGAAAGCTTGGGGGTAACGACGACCGGGTGCAGGCGACCAAAGATGGCAACGAAACAAAACCTGCCGGTGCGGTTGCCGCCTTGCCCCGGTAGATCCCTCGCGCGCTGGGCGCGCGGCGTCAGTCTCCGGCCATAGAGCGTAATCGCTTGAGGCGGAATAGCCTGCCCTCGGGCTCGATCCGAGGGTCGGAAGGCGTGAATTAATTTTAATAAAGTTCTCAAACTTGGCAAGCTAGACCATGATTGCCCGGCTTGAAGCAATCATGGTCCAGCCTTGGGCGCCGGAGTCTTGTCCGGATAGCGGCACCATTGCACCGCGACGCAGTGCCAGCATTCCGGCACGCGCGCCTTGCATACGTAGCGCCCGTGCAGAATGAGCCAGTGATGCGCATTGCGCAGCAGCGCGGGCGGGACGCGTTTCAACAGCGCCTGTTCCACTTCCAGCGGGGTCTTCCCCGGCGCGATTCCCGTGCGGTTGCCCAGCCGGAAGACATGGGTATCGACCGCCATGGTGGATTCACCGAACGCCACGTTCAGCACCACGTTGGCGGTCTTGCGCCCGACGCCCGGCAGAGATTCCAATTCCTCGCGCACCGCCGGAACCTGCCCGCCAAAACGCTCGACCAACTGACGCGACAGTTCCACCACGTTGCGGGCCTTGCCCTGCCACAGCCCGAGCGTGCGGATGTGCTTCCCCACCCCGTCCACGCCCAGCCGCACCATTGCCTCGGGTGTGGAGGCTTCCTGAAACAACCCGATCGTCGCCCGGTTCACCGCCGCGTCCGTGGTCTGCGCGGACAGCACCACGGCGATCAGCAAAGTGTACGGGTCCACGAAGTCGAGTTCGCTGCGCGGGTCCGGCATGGCTTGCGCCAGGGCTGCGAGGAAGTGGCGAACTTCGGCGAGGGTCATCGCGCGCATCGGAGATTTCGTCATTTGCGGGATTTGTGGCGTGCCCGTGCTGGTGCCGCAAGCCGGGTCGCGCCTCCAGCGATCACGCTCTCTCATGGGGGGCGCCAGGGGGCGAACATGACGGGGTTGCGCCTGCTCACAGGTCATCCCCCGTCATGGCGCCTACCTCGTCGGCTGGCGGACAATCTCTATCCGAACGAGACTCTCCACAGCCGGTAACCAGATCAGGTCACGACGATTCGGCCCTTCATGTGCGGATGCAGTCCGCACATGTAATCGTACGTGCCGGGCCGGTCGAACCGATTGGCGTAGGTTCCATCCGTATCCATCGCATGCGAATGCAGATTCAGCTTGGGACAGACGATGCTGTGGGGAATGTCGTCGTGGTTCACCCATGTTACCGTCGACCCCTTCGAAACGGCAAGCGGCGTGGGAGCGAAGGTGAAGTTGTCGATCACGATCTGGGCCCCGGAGGCGCCTTGAGCGAGCGCTGCGCCGTGTCGCGCAGACAGCGCCGCAAGGATGCCGGCGCCCCCAAGGACGTGCAGCAGGGTCCGCCGGGCGGGGGCGCCCGGCTGATCCAGTTCGGACATGATCGGCTCTCCTAGATCAGGGGCGTATCAACGATGGCAAGCGGCGTCGTGTTCGATACCACGCTGACCTGCGCGATCCCGAGGTGCTGATGAAGCTCTCCGGCCGGCACCATCATCGGGCCTGGCCCCTTCGCCTTGCCCGGCGCCGGCTGCGGGAAAGCGGTGGAGCGGGCGGTATGGAACGCGACGTCGCCTTCCACCTTCTGCATCACCTGATGGATGTGCCCATTCAGCACTGTCACCGAGCCGAATTTCTTCAGATAGCTCAGTGCCTGCGCGCCGTCGGAGGTACCCCAGCCCCAGTCCTGGTACACGACCCACAGCGGCACGTGCGCCATCACCACGATCGGGGTGCTCGCGCTCAGATGGGCGACATCGCCTTCCAGCCATTCGAGTTGGTCATGCCCGAGACTGCCGAGCCCGTTGCCCTGCAGGTTCACCACATTGACCAAGCCGATGAAGTGCACGCCTTCATGATTGAAGCTGTACCAGCCGTCGCCCTTGGTACCCTTGCCGAAACGGTTGAGGTAGCTCTTGCCGTCCTCTTCCAGGATGTCGTGTTCGCCGGGAACGGTGTAGGCGGTGAGCTTGGTGGCGCCCATCAATTGCTGGGCGGTGTCGAACTGTGCCGGCTTCGACAGATGGGAGATGTCGCCGGTGTGGATCATGAAGGCGGGTCTGGTCGGCAGTGCCTCGACCTGCTTCAGCGCGTCCTGCAACGTGGCGGTGGTATTGGGGTTGACCGGCTTGTCGAACCCAAGGTGACTGTCGCTGATCTGGGCGAACGTGAAGCCGGTGCTCGGTTGCGCGGCCTCTGCCGAATCGACCAGGCGCGCGCGCGGCACGCCGCCGACCACGGTCCAGACCATTGCGGTGCCGGCCCAGGTCATGCATTTCAGGAAGCCTCGGCGCTGCATGTCGTCGGTTTCGTTGCTGCTCATTGTGCTGGTATCTCCTCAAGGGTCGGGCCCGCCGCATTGGGGCGGCAGAGTGGGATACCGGTGTTGGCGGCGGGTTATTCCGGCCAATGTGCCGAAGGCAGCAGACGATCAGAGTTGGTCAGTGGTGCAGCGGCGCGGGTCCTTGTCGTCGCGCCAGCGGACCAGGCGCGAACCGTGGCGGAACTTCCCCGCCGTGATGTGGTCGGCGCTGACCTCGACAACCTGTTCGGGCCGCAGCGGCGTCGCTACGCGTTCCTTGCGTGACCAGCGGCTCGGGCCGCCCGGAGCCTCACCGGTGAAGCCTTCGCCGCCGATCAGCGGACTGATTTTGGCCCGTGCCGCTGCGTCATCCACCGCGCAGCGCCCGACATAATTGAGCCGTCCCGCTGCGTCATAAAGTCCGCACAGCAGGTATTCGATGATTTTCGTACCCGGTTTGAAATAGACCCCACCGACCACGCAATCGACCGTATGCCACAGCTTGAATTTCAGCATTTCCCGCCGTCCTGCCTGGTACGGCAGGTCGAGACGCTTGGCCACGATCCCGTCGAGTCCGCGCCCGACATCCTTCAGCCAGCGACGCGCCTGGGTCGATGACTGGGTTTCGTCCGCAAGTATCAGACCGTGGTGATTGGCGAATCGTTGGAACATCTCTACCAGTGCCGCCCGCCGTTCGGCGAATGGCCATTCAAGCAGCGACCGTCCCCGGTCATCGGCGAGCAGATCAAATGCAACGAACGTCGCCGGAGTTTCGCGCGACAGCTTGGTGATGCGGGATGCCGCAGGGTGCAGGCGAAGCTGCAGAGTGTCAAATTCCTTGCCGATGATGACCAATTCGCCGTCCAGCACGAAGCGTGACACGGGCAGCGCGGCAATGTTCGCGGCCACCTCCGGAAAGAAACGGGCCAGCGGTCGCTGCCGGCGCGATTGCAGCGCGACTTCGTCGCCGTCGCGGAAAGCGATGCAGCGGAACCCATCGTATTTCGGCTCATATGCCCAACCGGCGCCGGATGGCAGATCATCGACCGGCTCCGCTTCCATCGGTTCCAGAGACAATGGTATCGGCAGGTGCATTCAGCGCGACGATTCCAGGTTTTTCGGAATCGGCAGCTTGGTACCGGGTGCGGCACTGCGTGCCTCGGCCAGCAGCTTGTCGCAGGACTGGTGGTCGTTGGCGCCGAACTGGATCGTTGGCAGCAGTGCCAGCGGCGCGAGTAATACGCCGAGGCCGGCCGCCAACCCACCGCGGACAAAGGTCTCGGCTCCCGGCATGATGCTGGGGTGCTTGAAGGTGCCCCCGATATTGATCGGGCCAGCCAGCGAGCCGATGGTGAAGTGCTGTGGCGTGGTGCGTATCTGCAAATCGAGTTTCTCGTTGCCGAGGTTGACGGTGCCGGTCCCGGTCACCAGGGCTTCCCCAGTGTCGAGCACCAGGGCACGGGTATTCAGCACGCCACGTTGCAGTGCGAAATCGGTGACCATGCATTCCACTTTGGTGTTCTTGGGTACGCCCAGCGCCGACAGCAACGCGTTGCCGAACTCCAATCCGGACAGGTCCACGAGAATTGCGCTCAGGTCCCCCCCAACCATGCCGATCGCAACTTCACCATTGCCGTTGGCCGCCATTTCCGCCACGGAATTGCCGACCGTCACGATCTTGCCGCTGCCGCTGATGCGGCCAGCGCCGTGGAACAGATGCGTCGCCGCCATCAGCTTCGCCACATCCACGCTCTGGAAGTCGATTTGGCCGTTGGTTCGCAATTCCCGCCCGGCCGGAACCATTCGCAGCGACGCCACGATCCGCCCTGGTCCGACCCCAAAGCTGACCGGGTGCAACACCACCTCGCCGTTCACGATGTCGAGCGCGACGGTCAGGTTGTCGAGCGGCATGGAGCGGCCCTGGATGCGTCCCGCCTGATATCGAAGATGAACATCGGCCCAGTGCAGTTCCGGCACGTGGATCGGCTTTGTCGGCAACAAGGTCGGCGATGCCGCCTCGGCCGGCGTGGTTCCGGCGCCCGGTTTGGCTCCGATAAAGCCGCCCAGATCGACAAGGTTCACCGAGCGGGAGTGCAACTGCGCCTGCACGACCTGCTTCGGCTGACCTGGATCGACGGCGATCGAGCCCTCAAGGTCGCTCGACCCCACACGGCCGGCGATGTCCTGGAACAGCACGTGGTGATTGGCGAAATCGAGCCGACCGGTGACCTGAAATGGCGGCGTTTTGGGGATCGGAATACCAGTCAGCGGCTCCAGCAGCCCCATATCGGGCCCGGCAAAGCGCAACCGAAGATCGGCGCCAGCCAACGCGAGCGGCTCGCGGACCGAGCCGACCAGCTCCACCTGGGTGGGGCCGTTGGCGAGTTGCAAATTGATCGGCCAGGGATGCGCGTTATCGCGTAATGCCAGGATGGCGCCGCCGATCATACGCCCGGCAATGGGCTCGCCGGCGTAGGTACCACGCGCCTGAACCAGCAGTTCGGGGTCATGGCCGGGTTGCTCGCGGGTGTCGATGGCAAGCTGGAAATCGGCGCGCAACCGAGGGATGAAGACATGCGCCTGGCCTCCGGCAACGCGCAGGTCGCCGATCTGTGTGCCGTTGCCGGACCCGCCCTGGATGTCCAGTCGCCAGTTGGTGTTGCCGTTGGGCGCTTCCGCGGCCTGCACCAGCGGGTGGTCGATCTCGATCACCGGCACCACAAGCTGGCGGTGGAAGATGTATCGCAGCAAATCCACCTGCGCGACGATGCGTTGGACCCGCGCCAGAGGCGGGTCGGAGGGCCAGCCTGGCGGGTTTGCGATCACCACGTCATCCACGGCAATCGTGGTGATGCGGCCGAGGCGGACATGCAAGTGGGCGATGGACACCGGCCGGCCGATATCGGCGGAGGCGCGGGAGGCGACCATCGAAGCGAACCAGTCCCAGTTCCACAGGAACACGATCGCGACAACGGCTGCCACCGGCAGCCCGATCCAAGCAAGCCATTTCAGGGCCCGGGTTCGTCTCACCGGCCAGCAACGTTCCTGTTACCGTTCGGTTCCGTTTCGGCCA
>DATIMO010000257.1:0-4421 GCA_035475215.1 Acetobacteraceae bacterium
GGAGGCGCAGCCCCGCATGGCCCAGGCACTCGCCGCCGGCCCCGTGGAAACCGTGCTTCTTGAAGCAGGCCACGCTCCACATCTCGATGCAGAATCAGCGTCGATCGATGCCATCGCCGGTTTTGCCGAAACTCTGTTGCCGGATCAGAACGCCGATGCCGCCAGTCAGTGACGAAGAGTTCTCGGCCCTGATGGCGCCGCTGGGCCCGTTCGAACCAGCGCCACGTCTCGCCGCGGCCGTATCCGGCGGAGCGGACAGCCTGTCATTGGCGCTTCTGGCCGCACGCTGGGCGCGCGCGCAAGGCGGCAACCTGCTGGCCCTTGTCGTCGATCATCGGCTGCGGCCGGAATCCGGGCGCGAGGCGGCCGAGACCGCCGCTCGACTTGCGGCACACCACATTCCGGCGCGCACCCTGGAACTGATGGGGCTGATCCGCGGACCGGGATTGGCCGAGCGGGCGCGGACCGCGCGTTACAGCGCGCTGCTCGACGAATGCCGTGCCCAGGGCATTCTCCATCTGCTGCTGGGGCACCATGCCGCCGACCAGGCCGAAACCGTTATCATGCGGGCACTGTCGGCAAGCGGACCGGCCGGGCTGGCCGGCATGTCCGGTATTGTCGAGACCACGTTCGTCCGTCTCCTGCGACCGTTGCTCACGATCCCGCCCGTTCGATTGCGCGAGACCCTGATCGCGGCCGGCGTACCCTGGGCGGAGGATCCATCCAACACCGATCGCGCTGCCCTGCGCCCGCGACTGCGTGCATTGCGCGCCGATCGTCATGGCGAGGGGCCGGCCACCGCAGGGTTGGTCGCTGCCGCTGCCGGCGCAGCACAACGGCGTGCGGAGCACGAGCGCGAAACCGCGGCACTGCTTGCCAGGGTCACGCTTCGGCCGGAAGGCTTCGCTCTGCTCGATCGGCCTCATTTTTCGGCCGATTTGCTTGGCGCCCTGGTGCAAGCCGTATCCGGAGCCGAATTCCCCCCGGATACGAAATCGATCGCTGCACTGGCGTCGGCACCGCGTCCGGCCACATTGGGCGGTGCTCGCCTGATGGCCGGCGGACGAATGGGCGGTATGCTGATCGTGCGGGAAACCGCGGCCATGCAACCGCCGGTGCCTGCGCGGCCCGACACCATCTGGGATCGGCGGTTCCGGCTTGGCCAGCACGCACGCCTCCCGGCTGACGCGATGCTGGGCGCACTGGGTGACGATGCCGCACGGATGCGACGCCGGTCCGACCTTCCCGCAGTCGTGTTACGCACGTTGCCGGCGGTGCGGCAAGGCGGGCAGTTGATAGCAGTCCCGCATCTCGACTATCCTGACGCTGCTATCCGCACCGTCGTTCCTGTTCTGTTCGCTCCAGCCCGACCCGTTGCCACGGCGCCATTTTTCGCCGCATGAAATCCCGTACCGCGCGCAATGGTGGTTCGGGGATGCGCGCGAGCGTACGACGCCCTATGTTGTACGCATCGCACGGGCCTGCTCATCGCTGTATTTGGGCCGGCAGAGATCGTGTCCCCCGGGATCTACCGGGACATGGAGAGACGTGAGCAGGTAACGCACATGAGCAATTTCGGGCGCAATCTGGCACTCTGGGTGATCATCGCCCTGCTGCTTGTGGTGCTGTTCAATCTCTTCCAGCCGGGTACCACTCACACCGCCGCCACCCAGGTGGCCTATTCCGACTTCATCAATGAAGTGAACCAGAACCACGTGCGCGACGTGGTAATCCAGGGGCGGACCGTGTCGGGCCAGTTGAACGACGGCCGCACGTTCGAGACCTACACGCCAGACGACCCTACGCTGGTCCATACGCTTACCAGCCATGGCGTGCGTGTCATCGCCAAGCCACGCGACGCCGACGTGAACCCGCTGCTGCATTACTTGCTGTCCTGGTTCCCGATGCTGCTGCTGATCGGCGTGTGGGTGTTCTTCATGCGCCAGATGCAGGCCGGCGGCGGACGCGCCATGGGCTTCGGCAAGTCGCGCGCACGGCTGCTGACCGAAAAACAGGGGCGCGTCACGTTCGAGGACGTAGCCGGCATCGACGAGGCCAAGGGCGAGTTGCAGGAAATCGTCGAGTTCCTGAAGGACCCGCAGAAATTCCAGCGCCTCGGCGGCAAGATCCCCAAGGGCGTGCTGCTGGTCGGCCCCCCCGGCACCGGCAAGACGCTGCTCGCCCGGGCCATCGCCGGCGAAGCGAACGTCCCCTTCTTTACCATCTCCGGTTCCGACTTCGTGGAAATGTTCGTGGGTGTCGGCGCCTCACGCGTGCGCGACATGTTCGAGCAGGGAAAGAAGAACGCCCCGTGCATCATCTTCATCGATGAAATCGACGCAGTCGGCCGGCATCGCGGCGCCGGACTTGGCGGCGGCAACGACGAACGCGAGCAGACGCTGAACCAGATGCTGGTCGAGATGGACGGCTTCGAATCCAACGAAGGCGTTATCCTGATCGCCGCCACCAACCGGCCGGACGTGCTGGATCCAGCCTTGCTCCGCCCCGGCCGGTTCGATCGCCAGGTGGTCGTGCCGAACCCGGACGTGAACGGGCGCGAGAAGATCCTGCGCGTGCACATGCGCAAGGTGCCGCTGGCGTCCGACGTCGATCCGAAAGTGATCGCCCGCGGTACGCCCGGCTTCTCCGGTGCCGATCTGGCCAATCTGGTCAACGAAGCCGCGTTGCTGGCCGCCCGCATGGGCAAGCGCGTGGTGGCGATGCTCGAATTCGAGAACGCCAAGGACAAGGTCATGATGGGCACCGAGCGCCGTTCGCTGGTCATGTCCGAGGCCGAGAAGCGCATGACCGCGTATCACGAGGCGGGTCATGCGCTGTGCGCCATGCACGAACCGGAATGCGACCCGGTGCACAAGGCCACCATCATTCCGCGAGGCCGGGCGCTGGGCCTCGTGATGAGCCTGCCGGAGGGCGATCGTTACTCCAAATCCAAATCGAAATTGCTGTCCGAACTGACCATGGCGATGGGTGGACGTGCCGCGGAAGAAATCATCTTTGGCCCCGAGAAAGTTTCCAACGGCGCCGCCGGCGATATCAAGATGGCGACAGATCAGGCGCGCCGGATGATCACCGAATGGGGCATGAGCGATAAGCTCGGCATGATCGCCTACGGTGACAACAGCCAGGAAGTGTTCCTCGGCCATTCCGTCACCCAGAACAAGAATGTGTCGGAAGCAACCGCCCGCGAGATCGACGCCGAGATCAAGGACATCATTGATCGGGCTTATTCGAAGGCGCGCCGGCTGCTGACCGAAAACATCGAGGAACTGCACCGCCTCGCGCGTGGATTGCTGGAGCACGAAACCCTCAGCGGCGACGAAATCCGCACCGTCCTGCGCGGCGAGCCGGTGATCCGCAAAGTGGTCGATGAGCCCGCGCCCGAGAACCGGCGCGCCTCGGTGCCGACCACCGGCAGGCCGGCCGCGCCAACTCCGCCGGCGGGTGGATTGGGACCGGCTCCGCAGCCGGGATAGGCGACGGCTAACTCCCTCCCCCAACCCCCTCTCTCAAAGCGAGGGGGAGGCCACGTTTCGCCTCCCGTCCCCTTGCGGGACGGGGTTCAAGCTGCGACCTGGGCCGGCCTGACCCTCGACCGTCCGCGTGTCATGGGCGTCCTCAACGTCACCCCCGACAGTTTCAGCGACGGCGGAACCTATCTCCAAACGGAAGCCGCCATCACCGCCGGACTCGCGATGGCCAAAGCAGGCGCCGACATCATCGACATCGGCGGCGAGAGCACCCGGCCGGGAGCACCGCCCACCGACCCGGAACAGGAACGCGCCCGGGTGATCCCCGTCGTCCGCGCCCTCGCCGCTGCCGGCCTCACGCTTTCGATCGACACCCGTCATGCCGCGACCATGGCCGCCGCCCTGAACGCAGGGGCGCGCATCGTCAACGACATCTCCGCCCTGGCTCATGATCCGCAATCCGCGCTGCTGGTCGCTGCGCGCGGCTGCCCGGTCATATTGATGCATATGCGTGGCGAACCGGCCACCATGCAAGCGCATGCAACCTACACCGACGCGGTCGCGGAGGTTGCCAGTGAACTGGCGGCCCATGTGTCGGCGGCCGAGCAAGCCGGAATACACCGAAAGCAGATCGCACTGGATCCGGGCATCGGCTTCGCCAAAAGAGCCGAGCATTCGCAGGAATTGCTCCGCCGCTTGCCCGAACTGACCCGCCTGGGGTTCCCCCTGCTGGTGGGAGTCTCTCGCAAAGCCTTCATCGGTCGTCTCTCCGGCGTTGCAACACCTCGTGAGCGGCTAGCCGGATCATTGGCCGCCGGGCTGTTCGCCATCAGCAGGGGCGCGTCAATCCTGCGGGTTCATGACGTTGCGGAAACCATCCAGGCACTCAGAACGTGGCAGGCGCTTGCCTCGACCTGACAACTCTTGCTTCCA
>DATIMO010000258.1:0-3271 GCA_035475215.1 Acetobacteraceae bacterium
CCGTATTTTGCAGCCTGAATCGAAACAAGCGCAGCATTGCGTTGGATCTGAAGTCACCTGCCGGTTTGGCGGTGGTGCATCGGCTGGTGGCGCAGGCCGATGTGGTGGTGAACAATTTCCGCGCTGGTGTGATGGAGCGGATGGGGTTGGGTTACGCGGCGCTGGCGAAGATCAATCCGCGCATCATCTTTGCGTTCGGCACCGGGTTCGGGACGGAGGGGCCTTATTCGCACAAGGGCGGGCAGGACGTGCTGGCGCAGGCGATGAGTGGGGTGATGGCGCGCAAGTGCGATCCGTCGGAGCCGCTGACGATCTATCCGACGGCGCTGGCGGATTACTCGGCCGGCATGCATCTGGTGCAGGGGATTCTGCTGGCGCTGCTGCAGCGGGAACGGACCGGGCGGGGGCAGCAGGTGGAGGTGTCGCTGTATGACAGCATGCTGGCGATGCAAATGCAGGAAGCGGCGATGTGGCTGATGCGTGGGCGGGATTTTTCCTGGGGGGCGATGCCGCACACCGGTGCCTTTGAAACGACCGATGGCGCCTTGGTGATCGTCGGGGCGTTCAAGGCAAACCCGCTGCGGGAGATTTCGCTGGCGCTGGGGGTCGACGATTTTTCGGCCGATCCGCGCTTCGACACTTTCGAGAAGTGTGTTCGTAACAGGACGGTTCTGCACGACATTCTGCGGGCCCAGGTGGGCACCAACAGCACGGCGCACTGGATCGCGCGGCTGGAGGAGCGCGATCTGCTGTGTTCCCCGGTGAAACGGCTGGGTGAGGCGCTGGCTGATCCGCAGACCGAAGTGAACGGTATGTTGGTGCGGCAGGGCGAGTTGGGTCTGGTCGGCTCCCCCGTGCATCTGTCGGCAGGCGGATTTGCGATGCGGCATGCGCCGCCCGTGTTGGGTGAAGACGGCGCGGCGGTGTTGTCAGAATTCGGCTTTACCCGACAGGAAATTGCGGGGTTGCGAGCGGACCGGGTGGTGGCATGAGCGTCCGGCTGGAGATTGCGGACCATGTTGCTCGCGTTACCATCGATCGGCCGGAAGTGTTGAACGCGATCGATGCGGAGACGGAAGCGGCGCTCGACGGTATCTGGCGACGGATTGAAGGCGACGGCGAGGTTCGCGCCGTGGTGCTGACCGGGGCCGGTGAGCGCGCCTTCTGCGTGGGTGCGGACATGAAGAATGTCGGCAGTTCTGGTTTGGAGTATTGGGCGGCGGCGCGACCGAACGGGTTCGGCGGGATTGCGCTGCGCACCACGCTGGATGTGCCGGTGATCGCTCGGGTGAACGGCCACGCGTTGGGCGGCGGGTTCGAGATGGTGCTGGGCTGCGATGTCGTGATTGCTGCCGATCATGCGGGCTTCGGGTTGCCGGAGCCGCGGGTGGGGCGACTGCCGCTGGATGGCGGCATGGTGTTGCTGGCGCGGCAGATTCCGTTCCGTCAGGCCATGGGGATGCTGATGACAGGGCGGCGCATCAGTGCCGCTCAGGCGCTGGCGTTCGGGCTGATCAACGAGGCGGTGCCGCGTGGGGAGCTGGATGCGGCGGTCGATCGGTGGCTGGGCGAAATTCTGGTTTGCGCGCCGCTGAGTTTGCGGGCGATCAAGCAGACCGTGCGACGGACTGCGCAACTCGCGGCGACCGAAGCGCAGGCGCTGCGGTTGCCGGCGCTGATCGAGTGTCTGCAATCGGCGGATGGCGAGGAAGGCGTGCGGGCGTTTCGCGAAAAGCGTTCGCCGGCGTGGACCGGGCGGTGACGTGACGCACGTTATCGCCAGTCCGTGCATCGACGTGAAGGATGGCGCGTGCGTGAAGGTGTGTCCGGTTGATTGCATCTATACCGGCGGGCGGATGCTGTACATCCAGCCGGATGAATGCATCGATTGCGGGGTGTGTCTGTCGGTGTGTCCGGTGGCGGCGATCTTCGAGGACCACGCGCTGCCGGAGGCGGAGGCTGCGTTTGCGGCGATCAATGCGGAGTTTTTTGGGCCGGGGGTGACCGGGTGGGGCGCGCCGGGCGGGGCCGGGCCGGGGTTTGTGACGGAGGTGGATCATCCGGCGGTGGTTGCGTGGGGGGAGCCCTCACCCGGCGCGCTTTCGCGCGCCGACCTCTCCCGCAGAGCGGGAGAGGTGAATACCGGTGCGCTGCCGGGGGGCAGGCTCTCTCCCGCAGAGCGGGAGAGGTGAAGGCTGGTGAAGGCTGCGCGCCAGCCGGCGATGCATGCGGCGGTGCTTCGGTACCTGAAGGAAGTCGCGCGGCGCGGGTCCATTCGCAAGGCGGCGGATGTCCTGCATGTCGCTTCATCGGCAATCAACCGGCAGATATTGAAACTGGAGGCGGATCTGGGTGTGCGGCTGTTCGATCGCATGCCGGACGGCATGCATCTGACGCCGGCGGGAGATGTGCTGCTGCGCCACGTGCGCGACACGCTGTACAATTTCGACAGATTGCTGGCGGAAATCGACGAGCTGCGCGGGCTGCGCAGCGGGCATGTGCGGATAGCGTCACTGGATAGCCTGCTGGTGGATTTTTTGCCACGGGTGCTGGGCGCGTTCAGCGCGCGGCACCCGGCCATCACGTTCTCGGTGCAGGCGATGGCGCCAATGGCGGTGTTCGATGCGATTGTTGCGGCCGAGGCGGATCTCGGTCTGACCTTTGTTGCACCGGCCAGCCCGGCGGTCGGGTTGGCAGCATCGGTTCCGATGCCGATCGGCGCGGTGATGGCGGCGTCGCACCCGCTTGCCGGGCGGCAGGTGCTGGCGTTTGGGGATTTCGCCGGACATAGGGTGCTGCTGCAACAGGAGACGTTGCCGGGGGTGCCGTTCATCGATGATGATTATGCGGTGTTCCGCAGCAGCGTGCAGCCGCGTTTTGTGTCAAACTCGATCGAGATGCTGCGGCATGTGATCCGCGCGGGATTGGGTGTGGCATTCTTTACGCGACTGGGGTTCCTGCGGGAGATCGAATCGGGCGAGCTGGTCTGGGTGGCGCTTGCGTCGGCGCGGCTGGAGCGGTTGCAACTGGGCCTGTTCACGCCGGCGCAGCGGACTCCGTCTCCGGCAAGTCTTGCGATTACAAGTGAGCTGACGGCGCGATTGCAGGAATTGGAGAGAGGATGACAACAACCGCGGTTACGGCGCTGGTATTGGGCGATGCAGGGTTTGGTGAAGGGACGGTGCTGGTCGAAGGCAACCGGATCGCCGCAGTCGGCTGGTCCACGGAGGATTGCGCCGCGTTGCGGGCGCGTGCGGCGGAGTGTGTCGAT
>DATIMO010000259.1:0-3573 GCA_035475215.1 Acetobacteraceae bacterium
GAAAGCGCGACTGATCGGGCCGGTTGAGCTGTGCGTAGCGGGGGAAGGGCAGCAGCGTGAACGCGGCGCGCCCCTGCTGCAGCTACGTCACCTGATCGTCGTTGGACATGGTGGCAAAGCTGCGTGGCAGCGAGCCGTCAACGAACATGCCGTGCAGCACCGTCAGCGTCTTCTCCAGCGCCGATGGGTCGGGCAGCAGGTGCAGCTCAGGTACCTCTGCATCGGCGACGAAGCCGTCGATCAGCTCGTCCATCAGCCGCTGCTTGGTGCCGTAGTGGTGGTGGATGTTCGCCCGTGTCGTCGGCACCGCCTCGGCGATGTCGCCGAAGCTGAACCCTTCGAAGCCGTGCAGAACGGACAGCTCGCGGGCGATCTCCATGATCCGCGCCCGCATGTCGCCGGCCGGTTCCAGCACGAACGGTGCCCTCCTTCGGTTGACTGACGGTCACGCGCGCGCGGGCGCGTGGATCGAGGATAAGCTGGTCCCCCGGGGAGGCGATAGCACGGTTCTGGGAGATTTCAGGTGTATCAGGCTGGAAAACCATCCACCATCGTCGTTCCCCCGCAAAGCCGCACCATGCCCAGGCCGGTGCGGCCGCACCGGCACACATACGAACCGGGCTGCCTGCGGTGCTCAGCCTCAGAAAGCAGTCATCTCGCGACTGCAGCCTCGGAGATGGAGCGCACGAAATCGGTCGATGGAAATCCAGCGATGACCATCCCGCGGAGGCGGTAGTCGATCACCGGCGTTGATCGACTGCTGCACTCCGGTCCATGCGCCTGATGAATCCGCCAGCTCATAGATGCCGGGACCTGGAGCTGGCACCTCGCACGCGGCGGAGGTGGGTAGAACACTTCTGTTCACGGCCGCGCCTCAATTCACGTCGCAATGACGAAAACACGACTGCGGTTTATGACCTGTTAATGCCGTCCGATTGCCGCCCGCGCGACCGGGCGCTCCGTCCGTGCCTCCAAGGCGACCAGGATGTACGATTCAGGCTCGCGTCCACTCGGTGCCTTCAACTGCCGCGGGAATCGCGACGGAGGCGGTAGCGGGGCGCCGGCACCGTGAAGCCGGTCGGCATAGGCCCTCAGTTCCAATTCGGCATTGTCGGCGGCTTCACACGCGGTTTCGCCGACGCCTCGCAACGGGATGTCTGAGAACTCAGCAACGTAACCTTGCTCCGCCTCATGCAGCGTAGCCGGATAGAAACAACAGCGCATTGGAGCCCCTCCGTTTGAACTGGAGTGATCCATACGGTCAAAACCGTTAAGGGACCGCTAACGCTATGGGATTTGTCTCGAAATTGTGGACGGCGTCATGCTGGCCGGGGCGCAGCGCGCTGCCGGGGCCCAAGCGACGTCAATCAATCCGACGCGTTACCCGAAAGGCCGGACGCGCCAAGGTCATCTCGGTGCTGGTGATAATGGCCCCCCGCCAGCGTTTCACGCGGCAACCAGCACCCGATTCGACTCCTCGAACAGCCGCCGCGCCTTCGCCACGTCATACGGCCCTTCGTTCAACGTCTCCGCATCCCACTCAGTGCGCGGCTGCGTCAGGAAATCCCCGCCATAGACGTGAATGGCGCCGGTCAGCCGCGGGATCGGGTTGGTAACAGAATGAATGATATCGGACCCCATCGGCGTACAATCGCCGGCGAACAGCGACCGCGCGCCCGCGGCTTCGATCGGGCGCCCGGCATCCCGCGGCAGCCGGCGCCAGAAGATATTGTCCTCGCGCCCGGTATAGATGCCGATCACCGCCCACATCCGGTGGTCATGGGGCATGATCGACATGGCCGGCCCCCAGACCAGATTCATGATCGTTAGGTGCGGTGATCGGAACAGGACGTTGATGCCGGCCCGCTGCGGCTCCCCAACCACCGCCATGACCGCGCGCGGATCGCGCAGCGCCCGAGCCACCACCTCCCGCACCCCTTTGTGGCTGTCATCCTGGACCACCGCCTGCTGACAGTCGTCGAAGAATTGGTCGAGGTCGAACATCAGTCTTCTCCTGCGGCGCCAATCCGGGGGCGATCATAGCATGGATTGCGTCAAATTTAGCACGTCCTTTCCCCATGTCACCACCCCATATCACCGCCTCCGGCCCCAGGATCGGCCACACTTGCGCCCCGGATCGGGTCAACCGACCATGGGCGGCACCCGCGTGAAAGGAGCGCACCGGCTTGCGCCTGTTCACCCAGCTTCCGATGCAGCACTGGCGTGAC
Organism: Acetobacteraceae bacterium; assembly: GCA_035475215.1. GTDB lineage: Bacteria > Pseudomonadota > Alphaproteobacteria > Acetobacterales > Acetobacteraceae > DATDIC01. The sequence goes on from DATIMO010000259.1 coordinate 2,229, forward strand.
GCCGGACCCGCCGCGCACACCGCCGAAACTGCCGGTTTCACCGCGGTCATGACGATCGAACTCGGGCATGACGTGTTCGCCCCGCTGGCGTTCGCGGCGCTGGCGACAAATCGGGTCGAGCTTACGCCTTCCATCGCCGTCGCTTTCCCGCGCAGCCCGACCGTGATGGCAAGCCAGGCCTGGGATTTGTACGCCAATTCCGGCGGTCGGTTCGTGCTTGGGCTCGGCAGCCAGGTGCGCGGCCACAACGAACGGCGCTTCGGCATCCCATGGAGCGCGCCGGCGCCCCGACTGCGCGACTATATCGGCGCGTTGCGAGCCATCTGGCGCACGTGGGAAACCGGCGGCCGGCTCGATTATCACAGCGCCACTTATACGCTCACGCTGATGACGCCGGATTTTTCGCCCGAACCCACCGGCCTGCCGCTGATTCCGATCACGATCGCGGCGGTCGGTCCCGCGATGCTGCGTGTGGCTGGCCAGGTGTGCGACGGGGTGCGGCTGCACCCACTCTGCTCACGCCGCTATCTCGAGGAAATATGCCTTCCGGCGATCAACCATGGCATCGCACTGTCCGGGCGCAGCCGAGAAAATTTCGACGTGCATGGCGGTGGTTTCGTTGCCACCGGCAAGGATGCGGAATCCGTGGCAGTCGCGCTGGACCGCGCCCGTGCGCGCATCGCGTTCTATGCGTCCACCCGCACTTATCTGCCCATCCTGGCCTTGCATGGCCTGGAAGATCTCGGCCTGAAACTGCATCGGATGTCCGTGCAGGGCCGCTGGCAGGACATGCCCGCCGAGGTGTCGGACGACGTAGTGCGCACCTTCGCCGCCGCCGACACGTACCAACGGATCGCGCAGGCAATCGATGCACGCTTTGGCGGCGCCGCCGATTCCATCACGCTCGATTTTCCGCCCGACACGCCGACGGGCCTGCAACAGGAGCTGCTGGCCGACATACGGCGGATCCCCCATCAGTTCGTCGGATACGACACGACGTGGACGAGCTGAGCACGACACTCGCCGCCGGTCTGCCGGAGCTGCCGCGCCGGCACACCTCCACCCTTCTGCGCCGCCTGACCCGCCGGCGATTGGTGCTGGCCAGCATGTGCATCCTGGCCGTTGTTGCCATCGCTGCAATCGGGGCGCCGTGGCTCGCGCCCTACGCACCCCGCAAGATGGACATCGCGCATCGCTTGTCGGCGCCATCGGCCGCGCACTGGTTCGGCACCGACGAATTCGGACGCGACGTGCTCAGCCGCTGCATCTATGGCGCGCAGGTGTCGCTGACGGTCGGCTTTCTGGTGGTGCTTGTTTCGCTGGTCTGCGGCACGATCCTGGGCGT
>DATIMO010000260.1:0-2318 GCA_035475215.1 Acetobacteraceae bacterium
TGCGGTTCGCCCTTACTCTCTGATCGCCATGTCAGTCAGCGAATCACCGTGCCCCCCGCCGCCCGGAGTCCCCATCAGCACCTGATCGCCACGACGCAGAACATATTGCCGCTTCGGGTCAACCCTGGTGCCATTGATCCGTAGCTCGCCCGGTGCCCCTGCTCGGCCGCCTTCGATCCCAAACGCCGGCATTACCGTGCGTTCCGCCAGGAACGAAACCGCAATCAGGCTGTCGGACCGGCTCTCGATCAGAACTTCCTGCCCGAGCCCGCCTCGATGCCGGCCCGCACCGCCGCTGCCAGCGCGCAGCCGCTTGTGGTGAAACCGCAGCGGCGCAATCTGCTCGCTGATCTCGATGCTGGTGGACGACACGTTTGAAGGCCAGGACAGGCAATTCTGACCATCGCGCGTCCGGCTGGCGCCCATGCCGCCGTTGAAGAAGAACATGTTCGCGTACGGTTGCCCGTTCGGTCGAACCCCCGACTGGTTCATGCCCCACATCGGTGAGCCGCACGCAGCGATCACCCGCTCCGGCACCACCTGCCCGAGGCAGCCGAACACCAGCATCGGCAGGTAATGCCCGATCAGCATCCGCGAACCGCCCGAAGCCGGAAACAGCGGGTTGACGATGCTGCCGGGCGGCGCAATCAGACGGATCGGCCGCCACGCCCCTTCATTGTTCGGCAATGCGGGGCTAGTGCAGACCTTGACCCCGTACATCGTCATTGCGTACGTGTAGCACAATGCGCAGTTGATCGCCCGATCCACCTGCGCATCGCTGCCGCCATAATCCACCGTAACCGAATCTCCGGCGATCCTCAGCGCCATGCGAAGCTTTACAGGACGGTCGTTCAGCCCGTCGGTTTCCAGTTCGCTGCAATACGTGCCTTCCGGAAGCTCACTGACCGCGGCACGCATCGCCGCTTCGCAACGACCTTGGATATCCGCGGCCAGTGCTGTCAGGTCTTGCAACCCGGCCGCTGCCATCATCGCCAGCAAGCGGTCTTCCATCAGGTCCAGCGCGACAACCTGCGCCCACAAATCGCCCACCGTCTGATCGGGCGTACGCACGTTCTGGCGCAGCAATGCGATCAGCGTCGCATCAACTTCACCCCCTCGCATCAGCTTCCAGGGCGGGATTTGCAGCCCTTCTTCGAACACCTCGCGCGGTTCCGGCTGCGTATCTTGCCGCCGATATCCGGGGCATGCGCCGTCGAGGCACTCATCGCGACCAGCCGTCCATCGCGGAAAATCGGCTTGGCCACCGTGATGTCGTTCAGATGGCCCGTGCCCAGCCAGATATCATTCGTGATCAGCACGTCTCCCGGCATCAGGCACTCGGGCGGAAACAGCCGCAGGAAGTGCTTCACCGTTGCAGGAAGCGTGCCGATGAAGCTCGGAATGCTCTCGGTCGCCTGCACCAGCGACTGCCCGGCCGCATCGGTGATGATGCAGGAAAAATCGTAACTTTCCCGCACCAGCGAGGAAAAGCTGGTGCGCACCAGAGCCGCCGCCGCCTCATCCACGATCGAAATCAGCCGCCGCCAGAACAGCTCCAACTCGATCGGATCGAAAGGCCGGGTCATTTCGGTAGCTCCACCAGGATGCTCCCGTCCGAAAGGACTTCGGCCCGACCACCGGGACCGATCACAAGAGTGCTTTCGTTTTCTTCGACAATCGCCGGTCCGATAAGGCAGGCGCCGGGATGCAGCGCGTAGCGATCGTGCACATCGGCCAGCACCTCCCGTTCACGGAACCGCACCGGCCGCTGCCGCTTCAAAGCATTCGTGCCGGCAGACGCGTGGTCGATCCGGATCACCGCGCCCGCGCCCGGCATTGGCGCAACCAGCGACAGCCGCACGGCAATCAGCTGCACCGATGCGCCGGGAGCCGTGCGGCTGAACAGCGTCCGGTATCGCGCTTCGAAGGCCGTCAGCACGGTTTCGCTCGACAGCGTTTCCGGCAATGTCACGGTGATCTCGAACCCCTGCCCGGCATAGCGCAGATCCGCCATCCGGCGTGCAGCAATACGCGACAGATCGGCCCCGGCATCTGCGATCACCGCGGTTGCCTCGCGCTCCAGCGCGGCCAATGTCGCGGCGACAGCGCGCCAATCGACCTCGACAAGCGGGGCGTTGCACGATGCCACGCGATCGACCCGCGCCGGCGCCATCAGCATCCCGAACGCGCTGCCCGCACCGGCGCCCGGCGGACAGACGATACGTTTCACACCAAGCTTCTGGGCAACATCCCACGCGTGCACCGGCCCGGCGCCGCCGGTCGCCAGAAGGGCGAAGTCCTTCGGCAGCCCGCCATGT